>NZ_JACIDV010000013.1 GCF_014196515.1 Rhizobium skierniewicense
CTGCCCGACCGCCAAAAAAAAACGGCGGTTTTTGCGCCGTTTTTTTTTCCTGGGTCCTTGCAAGGGTTTTTGGGTCACTACCCGGCTAAAATTTGTCGCCCCCCCCCCCCCCCCCCCCCGAACACGTCGATTTCCCCAGATCAAAAATCGTTTCCTTAAAACCCCACTGCTTCGAGACACTTGACAAAACGAATCAAATGAAAGAACATAAAGCGAACAAATGGAGTTGTAGCAATGACAACAGCAGACAAAACCATTGAAAACGCTTTATCGCTTGTGGCCCAGTCGCGCAGTCTTCGCGAACGTGCATTGGAACGTCGGCGCGAATTGCAGCGCCGCACTGAGGTTATTACAGTGAAGCCGCTCTATATCTTGAAGAAAAACGGTGGGCGCCAACTATCGCTGCGACTTGATAGCTGACCGTTCTGACGATCTGCGTTTGGAGACGGAGGGACTTACAGCTTGTCGTTCCAAATTATGGTGCGCGCTAATGTCTCGCTTGTTTTCTTCATTCCTTGATGTGGCAAGACCATCAACGAAAAAATCCCGTGAGCTGTTCGGCGCACGGGATTTTCTGAAATGAGATTTTCCATGGTGTCTTTATTGCATACGTGCCAGAGCTGATTGGGGTGAGGCAGTCGCTGTTTCCGTCAGACCGGGAAGGCGGTTCGTCTTTTTCAGAATGACAGCCGGTTTTTGAGCAGCATCTGTTGGTGGTGTGATGCTGGCTGTTTTGAATTCTCGGTCCACAGGGATCGTGGAATTGATGTTCTGGCGGACGATGCTGTCGGCGAATGCGGTTTGAGCAGAAAGGCCAATGAGGGCCGTAATGATGAGAGCTGTCTTCATGTCATTCTCCCTTCGTTGATTGATTGGAATTTAATTTCAAATACCTGGCTGTTTTATTCTGTACTTTTCAATACTTTTCGAACTAGCTTTTTGCCATTTCAAGTCTATTTTTAAGCGAGCGACGGAATATCATCGCTACGTAGGTTCCTCTGAGTGGGACGATCAGAGGTTTGTATTGTGAGGCCGATGTACAATTGGCGGCCTCTAAAGTGCGACGGGTATCGGAACTGTTTTGCGACTTCATGTCACGTCTCCTTCGCGTGAATAAACGGAAGGGCAGCAGTTTAGTTCCTCGCGCAAAGCGCAAAGGTTAATATTTTCGACCGAAAGGTGTTAACAACGTTGTCACAGGCTCGTGACCCCGGCAAAGAAGCGACGCTTAGCTTTTTGATAAAAACGTTAGATATCAAAGATACCCGTTGCGACACGCACGGCGTGACCACCAATACGCGCCCGCGAAATCTCTTTTGCCTTCACATCCATCGTCAGGTGAATATGTGAGGGTCGGCCCATTTCGACACCTTGCTCAATCAGGATCGGGTAATGCCCATCCGCAAGATCATCGAAATGGTGAATTGCGCCTGAGAATGCAGCAGCAGCAGAACCTGTTGCAGGATCTTCCGAGATGCCCATGCTCGGCGAAAACATACGCGTGTGAAACTTAGCGGCGTGATTGATACCCCCACGACAATAAAGATAGGCCGATGCCAGGCGCCCCTCGACAAGAGGTGCCAGTTTCATCCACAAGGTCGGATCGAAATCAACCTCTTCCATTGCAGCGAGATTGAGCAGAGGTATCATGACAAAAGGCACCCCGGCGGTCCAAAGCGAAGGTACGTGGTTTTCAAAACCGATCTGAGATTCCGCAAGGCTGATGGCATCCGCAAGCTGTGCGATATCCAGCGGCAACGTCACGCGGGACGATTTTCTGGGCAAATCGAATTCGGCAAAACTCGGTTCACCCCGTCGAACACGGATGGCGCAGCGCACAGGTCCGACCTTCTCCTGCAGCACCGCCACCATATCCGTATCGTCTTCAGGATGATTTTGCTCGGCAATGGCGATGGCGGCACCGACAGTTGGATGACCGGCGAACGGCAATTCCTGAGCGGGTGTAAAAATCCGCAGAGACGCGGCATAGGCCGGGTTTGCTGATTGCTCGACGAAGACAGTTTCCGATAGATTCATCTCGCGGGCGATGGACTGCATGGCAACATCGTTCAAGCCGCCGTCACTGAACATCACGGCCAGTGGGTTGCCCGCCAGTTTATCGCGTGTGAAAACATCGTAGATCCTGTAACTTATCGCCACGCCCCACACCTTCCACAACCGTGTCCCTCTCTGCAAACTGCCCGACCTCACCCGCATCCGCAACCCCACTTGATGATGCAGGGATAAGAAGCTGTGGACTCTGGTCATGGCAAGCGGCACGTGGGTTGGCTGCCAACACGCGGCAATTTTAAAGCGCTTGTCCTCGCACCGTATCTTCATGTACCAAAGGCCGGTAACAGGGGTGACGGCATGTCGCGTTCAAGTCAGAAGTTGTGTTTCCTGGCGTCGACCACAGACCATGCGCAATCAGCGCGGGATGAACTCGTAGAGCACTATGGCAACGCCACCTTCGACGACGCTGACGTGATCGTTGCCCTTGGTGGTGATGGCTTCATGTTGCAGGTGTTGAACGAAACGATGAACTCCGGCAAGCGTATCTACGGCATGAACCGGGGCTCGATCGGCTTTCTGATGAACGACTACCGCTTGGAAGGTTTGCAAGATCGCATTGCAGTCGCGACCGGCAACGATTTCCATCCCCTGCGAATGACGACAATCGATGCCAATGGGAACGAATTTTCGGCGCTGGCCATGAACGAGGTCAGCCTGTTTCGTCAATCACACCAAGCTGCAAAGTTGAGGGTGGACGTTGATGGCAAAACTCGGCTGGAGGAACTGGTTTGCGATGGCATGATGGTCGCCACGCCTGCCGGATCCACCGCTTATAACTTCTCCGCTCATGGTCCGATTCTGCCTCTGGAATCACCACTTCTGGCGCTGACACCGGTCAGTGCATTTCGCCCGCGACGTTGGCGTGGAGCCCTTCTGCCAAACAAGGTAACCGTCGAAGTCCACGTCTTGGAGGGCGAAAAACGCCCCGTCAATGCGGTGGCTGACCATATTGAGGTCAAATCGGTGCAATCTGTTCGCATTGCCCAATCTCAGGATAGAACCGCAAAAATCCTGTCGGACCCGGATCGCTCGTGGTCTGACAGAGTGCTTGCAGAACAATTCACTAATTGATGAAAACCAAGATGATCAAAACATTTCTCACGACGACTTTTCTTGCCGCAAGCCTGACCTTTGCATCAGCGCAGACGGCCGATATCAGCGCCCTGCCCGCTTCTACCATCTTCGTGACCAGCAGCGGCATGTGGGAAAAAACAGCTCCACCGGATGTCAAACCGGGTGACGCGCCTGCTGAAACCAAGCCAACTGGCGAGCCTGTGCGCGGATATTACAAGGTCATCGCCATGCGCCAGTACGATGGCACGGCGAAAATCTATCTTCAGCAGATTGCTCATACGGCCAATGGTCCGAACCTTGTTGAAACCGTCGAGCTTGAAGAATTTACGCAGATGAAAGCCTATGTCACCGATATCAGACCCGAGAGCTCTACCGGCGCATCTGACGTTCCTGGCCTGTTCGTTACTGTCCATCTGAAGACCGATCCTGCTCAAAAAGATGCGGACGCGTGGACCGTGCTGATCGACGAACTCGGTGATATGAAGATCGAGAAAGCCTCCAATTAAAACACGTCCTCTGGATTGTTCAGAACCGCACCAAAATGGTGCTTCCATAGCCTTGCGCCCAGTGCACCTGATCTGTCGAGACTGGAGCCGATGGTGAGCCATGGAAGAAGCGTCGGATGCAGTCCGGCATCGAAGAAGCTGAACCCCGCAGCCAGGACACATGTATCCGCCTGAATGCCGCACACCAACACGCGATCCACGTCCAAAGACAGGAGATAGTCAACGGCTTCCGCCGGTGGCGCATAACCGTGCTTGATAAAGATACGATCTGCCTCAACCAGAGAATCATCCAATGCTCCAGGAGCCCAGCCGAGCTGGCGTTCGAAGGGCGTTATAGTTTCATTGTGCCGCTCTACGCTCGCCACACTTGGCAATTGCTGAGCAAGGTTCCGTATGTCCTGTACGAAGTCTGCGGGCGGATCAAAGCTTGGCTGGACGTCAACGATATAAAGAACCTGCTTCATGCTCACCCCCGATTAAAAAAGCCCCTCGCAACGTTCATCGCGAGAGGCTGAAAACTGACCAGTGATCGATCAACCCGTTCAGTCGATATCGGCGACCTCGACATCCGCACCGCCGCTGATGCGATGGGCAAGGGCCGCCTCCATGAATTCGTTCAATTCACCATCGAGCACATTGCTCGGCGCCGTGCTTTCAACGCCGGTGCGCAAATCCTTGACCAGTTGGTAAGGCTGCAACACGTAAGAGCGGATCTGGTGACCCCAGCCGATATCGGACTTGGACGCGGCCTGAGCGTTCGCCGCAGCTTCTCGCTTCATCAGTTCTGCCTCGTAAAGACGCGAGCGCAACATTTCCCACGCCTTGGCGCGGTTCTTGTGCTGGGAGCGCTCCTGCTGGCAGGCAACTGCGATTCCGCTTGGAATATGCGTGATGCGCACGGCCGAATCCGTCGTGTTGACATGCTGTCCGCCGGCACCCGATGAGCGATATGTATCGATGCGGCAGTCACTCTCATTGATGTCGATCTGGATCGAATCATCGACCACAGGATAGACCCAGATGGAGGAAAACGACGTGTGACGGCGCGCGTTGCTGTCATAGGGCGAGATACGAACGAGACGATGAACGCCCGATTCCGTCTTCATCCAGCCAAAGGCGTTGTGGCCCTTGACCAGAATGGTGGCGGATTTGATACCCGCCTCTTCGCCATCGTGAATTTCGAGAATCTCGACCTTGAACCCCTGGCGTTCCGCCCAACGGGTATACATGCGTAACAGCATGTTCGCCCAGTCCTGACTTTCTGTCCCACCGGCGCCGGAATGCACTTCGACATAGGTGTCGTTGCTATCGGCTTCGCCTGATAGCATCGCTTCGACCTGACGGCGGTTCGCTTCGCTCCTGAGCACCTTCAGCGCGTCTTCGGCCTCCTTGACGATGTCAGCATCGCCTTCAGCCTCGCCCATCTCGATCAACTCGATATTGTCGTTGACCTGCTGCTCGAGCAGTTTCACGCCGTTTATGGATTCGTCCAGCTGCTGGCGCTCGCGCATCAGCTTCTGCGCCTCGGTGGCGTCATTCCAGAGGTTCGGATCCTCTGCCTTGTTGTTCAACCAGTCCAGCCGTCTTATCGCCTGGTCCCAGTCAAAGATGCCTCCTCAGCAGGCTTATGGCCTGCTTGATTTCGTCGACGACGTTCACGATCTCATTGCGCATTTCGCAGATACTTCGCTTTCATGGAAATTGGCATTAAAACTGGATGGCTGAATAAAGGCGAGGGGCGCGGATGTAAAGACCGCGCCCCTCGCCTTTCAACCAAGTCGGATCAATAAAGGCCGCCACCGCCGCCGGTGATGGCCTGCTGCGCCTGCGGAGAGGCACGCAGGATGTCTTCCTGCGACATGGTGCCTTCCATACCGATGACGGAGAAGCTGCTGGCAGGACCCGTGCCTGGCTTGAAGGCCTCCATGATGGTGTCAGGTTCGCCCTCATTAGCGGCCATACCGGTCTTGCGGTTGACGGCCACGAACTGCATGCCGTTCGGCACAATGAATTTGCTCTGCGGCAAATGCTTGACCGCTTGCGCAATGAATTCGCCGAAGATCGGCGCTGCCAGAGAGCCACCGGTGCCGCCACGGCCAAGCGGTGCCGGGCTATCGAAACCGATATAGAGACCAGCAACAAGATCAGGCGTGTAGCCCACGAACCAAGCGTCTTTTTCGTCGTTTGTCGTTCCGGTCTTGCCAGCGACTGGAAGGTCGACCTTGATCTTTCCTGCGGCAGTCCCGCGCTGCACGACACCTTCAAGCATTGATGTCGTCTGATATGCGGTCATGGGATCCAGAACCTGCTCACGCTTGTCGACAATGGTCGGCTCTTCCTGATTCTGCCAGCTTGAGGCATTGCAGCCTTCGCAGCCACGGTCTTCATGACGGAAAATCGTTTTGCCGTAACGGTCCTGTATCCGGTCGATCACGGTAGGATTGATCTGCTTGCCGCCATTTGCAATCACGGAATAGGCAGACACCATGCGCATGACTGTCGTTTCACCGGAACCGAGCGACATGGCCAGCAAAGGTGGCATCTTGTCGTAAATACCGAAGCGTTCGGCATATTCAGCCACAAGATTCATGCCCATGTCCTGAGCAAGACGCACAGTCATGAGGTTTCTCGACTTTTCAATGCCAAGACGCAGTGTGGACGGACCGGCAGATTCACCGCCGTAATTTTGAGGTCGCCACACCTGGCCACCGGATACGACCTCGATGGGCGCATCCATGACCACGGATGCGGGCGTATAGCCATTATCCAGAGCGGCCGCATAAATGAACGGCTTGAAGGACGATCCCGGCTGTCGCATGGCCTGCGTCGCCCGATTGAACTCGGACTGTCCATACGAGAAGCCACCGACCATCGCCAGAACACGGCCGGTATGCGGGTCCATGACCACCATGCCACCCTGTACCTTCGGTGGCTGGCGCAGACGGTAGTCATCACCCTTGTCAGACAACGGCTCGACGTACACCACGTCACCGGTCTTCAACACGGTTGCAGGCGATTTGGCAGTCGCGCGCTGGCCCTTGGCATCGCGGAAGGCCCACTTCATGTTTTCAGGCTTGATGCGGCCACGGCTGCGCAGATCGGGATTTTCCGTGTCACCATCAGGCCGAAGCCCGATATCCACACCGTCAGAGGTGGCAGACAGGACGACGGCCATCTTCCATTCCGGCACGTCACGCAGCGGTCTCAGCTTCAATAGTGCTGCAGCCCAGTCCCCCGATGCATCGATCTGATCGACGGGACCGTGAAAACCACGACGCTCATCATAATCCAGCAGACCATCCTGAAGCGCCTTGCGGGCTTCCATTTGGATGTCGGGATCAAAGGATGTGCGAACGGAAAGGCCGCCTTCCAGCAATGCCTTTTCGCCATATTTTTCAACGATCTGTCGACGCGCTTCCTCAGAGAAATAATCGGATGCGGCGAGACGGGCTCCACCGGTGCGGATGTTGACGCCCAGTGGCTGTGTCTTGGCATCGGCAGCATCGGCCTGCGTGATGTAGCCATTCTCCGCCATGCGGTCGATGACCCAGTTACGGCGCTCTAACGCTGCCTTTTCGCGGCGCAGCGGATGATAATTCGCAGGCCCCTTTGGAAGGGCCGCCAGATAGGCCGTTTCGGCAATTGTCAGCTCTGTGACAGATTTATTGAAATAGGTCAGTGCCGCGCTGGCGATACCATAGGAGTTGAGGCCGAAGAAAATCTCGTTGAGATACAGTTCGAGGATCTTGTCCTTGCTATAGGCCTGCTCGATACGGAACGAAAGAACTGCCTCCTTGGCCTTGCGCTCCATCGTTTGTTCATTGGTCAGAAGAAAGTTTTTCGCAACCTGCTGGGTGATCGTAGAGCCGCCCTGAGTCGGCCCACCCGTCGCAAAGGCGACGGCCGCACGCGCAAAGCCCGTCACGTCGATACCGGGGTGCTGATAGAAGTTCTTGTCTTCAGCGGAAAGGAAAGCGGCTTTCACGCGGTCAGGAACCGCCTGGATCGGCAAAAACAGGCGCCGTTGCTTCGCATATTCCGCCATCAACGCGCCGTTGCCAGCATGAATGCGCGTCGTGACCGGCGGCTCGTAGCTGCTCAGAACCGCGTAATCGGGAAGATCCTTCGTGATGGTCACCAAATAGATGGCGACACCACCAGCTGCCACGAGGAACAGCATGCTGGCCAAGCCGAAGAAATATCCAATAAGTCTGATCATATTAGGCTACCGATACTTCGAATCGTAACTGGCTGCGCTCGCAGTTATAAACGCATCTTTGCATATAGCGTGCCGTTTTGCACACCGCTTCATCAATGACAAGCGCCCGTTGCGGCATTTTCAGAGATGTTATCCCGAGCCGCTTTTCTTCGCAGATGAAAAGACCAGTACATCGGAATCGAATCCAGTGTGGAGTAACGGCTTGAATGTGAGTAAAATAGGGCTTGAGCCTAACTATCGGCGCCGGAACCGATACGATCGATGTGTTTTAGCGCTGGGGTCGCTCAGATGTCACAGTCTGGTCTTGTCGTATGAATTAGCCACCATTGGCCAGGGCCTGTACCCTATACCGCGTCACAGCAGTCGCTAGCGTTTCGGCGACCTTTGCACGCCATTGTTCGTCCAATAGAAGCTTTTCGTCGTCCGGATTGGATAGAAAGCCCAGCTCCAAAAGAACCGATGGCACGTCATGAGCGCGCAGCACCTGAAAACCCGCATAGCGATGCGGATTATTGATCAAGCCCACCTGTCCCTCGAAGGAGCGGACGATGTTTTCGGCCAATGTGACCGAAAATGCCTGCGTTTCGCGGCGCGTGAGGTCGAGCAGAATATCCGCCACTTCCGGCTGCTCGTGTTGGGCCGCAACACCGGCGATCTGGTCGGACAGGTTTTCACGCTCGGCAAGGTCCTGCGCCATCCTGTCGGACGCCCGGTCGGAAATCGTGTAGACGGTCGCGCCGCGAATGCCTTTTTGCTTCAGCGTGTCCGCATGAACAGAGATGAAAAGGTTGGCATTCTGCTGCCGCGCAAGCGTTACGCGCTCCGACAGAGCCAGGAACGTATCGTCATCCCGCGTCAGAAATGCCTTGATGCCAGGAATTTTGTTGAGACGCTCCATGAGCTGTTTGGCAAATGTCAGCGTGATCACCTTCTCGTCAGTCCCACTGACCCCGCCTTTGGCACCGGCATCGATCCCGCCGTGGCCCGCATCAACGGCAATCACGAAATCAGAATGCCGGTCAGACTTTGGAGCGACATCGGGCGTAATGGATGCCGTCGTCGCAGGTGCGAGCGCTTGCCAGTTCTGATCCTTCAAAAGTTGTGCGAATTTCTGCTTCGTGGCGATTTCGGTATCGAGAACGAAACGAAAGACCTTGCCGCCGTCTTCGGCTTTCACTTCGGCAATCGCCACCTGCACAGGCTTTTTCGCTGTTAGCACCAGCCGTGCACTGCCCTCGCCCATGCTGCCGAAACGAATGTCGCTGAAAAGACCTGTCGGCGCGAGGTCCTTTGTCGGAAACGAAAAGCCGACGGCTGGGAAATCCACAACGATGCGCGCAGGCGAATCCAGATAATGAACGTCGAAATCGGGCTCTTCGTTGAAATCCATGACAATACGGGTGCGCGCCTCGTCTCCGATGATGCGCGCGGCACTGACGATGAGAGCGGGAGGGTTCGATTGCGCACTGGAGGGGGCTGACAGGGAGACAAGACCTAGGGCTGCAAGAGCAACCAGCCTGCCGATTCGCCCGATACAGACGTCAGTCCGTGAGGACACTGCCCTTTTGATGCCGGTTTTGATGGTCGCCAAAGTAAATTCCGTATGTCAGTTATTTCGACAGATATCGCCGTCGTACAAACCAAATAACCCCGTTTTTCTACCATAGAATGGACTCATTTGCGCTTGCGCGCAACAATCGCAGCGGTTGGTGAAGGAATTCTTAACTAAGACATTCCACCAACGATATGGCATATTTAGCCACCCTATTGCTATTGTGACGGATAGACCATACAACGTGAATGAGGGTTAAAAGTGTTGACGGGATAGACGCCCGCCGGCTGCCAATCGACAAAGACGCTGGCGCTGTAAATTCGGGCAATCATCTGCCGTCGCTGCATTTTTATCCTGAAACTGGATTAATTCTGGTCGTGGCCAGAACAATACCCGGTGGCATGCCACCGCACGCTCGAGGAGAGCATTTTCATCGGATCCTTCGGGGTCTATTTATTAAAGTCGTTCTCGCTTGGCCAATGATGTCGTTGCAGCAGCTTTCATATGAACCGGATACAACGAGCAGGCTTCATGCTCTGCCATGTGTTCGGATGCTGCCAGTTTACAGACGCCGGGCAGGAAACTTCATTTCCGGCACACCCTCGACCTTAGATGAAAGGCCTGTCCCTGCGGCGGGCCTGTTCTCGTATAAGACAGGGCTGCGCCGAGGAGCACAGCTTACATGGCAGACAAAATGCTTATCGACGCGTCCCATGAAGAGGAGACGCGCGTTGTAGTCGTTCGTGGAAATCGAATTGAAGAATTCGATTTCGAGTCGGAACACAAGAAACAGATCCGCGGCAATATCTATCTGGCGAAAGTCACGCGCGTGGAGCCTTCGCTTCAGGCTGCGTTTGTGGATTACGGCGGCAATCGTCACGGCTTTCTGGCTTTCGCAGAAATTCACCCGGACTATTACCAGATCCCGCTGGCCGATCGTCAGGCTTTGCTAAGAGCGGAAGCAGAGGATCATCGCCGCAATGACGACTTTGAGCCTGCGGATGCTCCCAATGAGACTTCCTCTGCGTCATCCGTGGGCGTTGATCTTTCCCAGGCTGATCAGCCAGACGTCGGTATTGTCTCGGCAACAGACGTCGCCGATGAAACGCCTGAAACCTCGGAAATCTCTGCGGAACCAGCTGTAAGCGAAACTGACGCCATCGAGTCCGTCGCGGAAGAGATACCCGCCGAAGACGAAAAGCCAAAGAAGCGAGTGCGTCGTCCACGCACGAAAAAGAAGACCGATGCGGACGACATTTCTGCCGATGCAGCCCCTTCGGATGACAGCTCCGAGGATGACGGCAGCAAGGGCGGTGAAATGGCCGCCATGGTGGACACAGACACGATCTCTGAAGAGGTTGAGGGTCTTGGCCGTCGCGATAATGACGACGATGATGACGATGACGATCATCACGAAAAGGAAGTCATCGAATCTGTTGGCGCCGAAGACGCGATGGAAGAGGTTCCAGACCGCGTGTCGCGCAAGCCACGCAAGCAATATCGCATTCAGGAAGTTATCAAGCGCCGCCAGATTCTGCTGGTGCAGGTGGCCAAGGAAGAACGCGGCAACAAGGGTGCTGCGCTGACGACCTATCTGTCGCTGGCCGGTCGGTACTCCGTCTTGATGCCAAACACAGCGCGTGGTGGTGGTATTTCGCGCAAGATCACCCAGCCGACGGACCGCAAGCGTCTGAAGGAAATCGCGCGCGATCTGGAAGTGCCGCAGGGCATGGGCGTAATCCTTCGTACGGCCGGTGCAAACCGCACTCGCGTCGAAATCAAGCGTGACTTCGAGTATCTGATGCGTCTGTGGGAAAACGTTCGCACATTGACGCTCAACTCGACCGCGCCGTGCCTCGTGTATGAAGAAGGATCGCTGATCAAGCGCTCGATCCGCGATCTCTACAACAAGGACATCAGCGAAATCATCGTATCCGGTGAAGAAGGCTATCGTGAAGCGAAAGACTTCATGAAGATGCTGATGCCGAGCCATGCCAAGGTCGTTCAGCCTTACCGCGATATTCATCCGATCTTCGCGCGCTCTGGCATCGAGGCGCAGCTGGACCGCATGTTGCAGCCGCAAGTGACCTTGAAATCCGGCGGCTATCTCATCATCAACCAGACCGAAGCGCTGGTTGCCATCGATGTGAACTCCGGTCGTTCGACCCGCGAACACTCCATCGAGGAAACCGCCGTTCAGACAAACCTTGAAGCGGCCGAAGAAGTGGCGCGTCAGTTGCGTCTTCGCGACCTTGCAGGCCTCGTCGTCGTCGACTTCATCGACATGGAAGAAAAGCGCAACAACCGCTCCGTCGAGAAAAAGCTCAAGGATTGCCTGAAGAACGACCGCGCCCGCATTCAGGTCGGCCGCATCTCACATTTCGGCCTTCTGGAAATGTCGCGTCAGCGTATTCGCGCATCTGTTCTGGAATCCACGACCCAGGTCTGCTCGCATTGCGGTGGCACGGGTCATGTGCGCTCCGAATCATCCATCGCTCTGCATGTTCTGCGCGGCGTGGAAGAATATTTGCTGCGCAACACGACGCACAACATCACGGTTCGCTGCACCCCGGATACGGCACTCTACCTGCTCAACCACAAGCGTGCGACGATTGTCGATTACGAAGCCCGTTTCGGCGTTGCGATCATCATAGCAGCCGATGAGAGCGTGGGTGCCCAGCACTTCGCAATCGATCGCGGCGAAGCCGTCGAAAACCCGGTCAAGATCGAAAGCCTCATACAGATGCTTCCGGACTTCGAGGAAGAGGAAGACGACATCATCATCGAAGCGGATGAAGATGAAGACGAGGAAGAGATCGTTGTAAAGGCTGAGAAGGCCGATGCACGTCCCGCGCAGGCCGACACCGGCGAAGATGGCAAACGCAAGCGTAAGCGCCGTCGTCGTCGTCGGGGCAAGAATGGCGGCCAGAACGGTGCCGAAGCCAATGGTGATTCGGAAGACGATACGTCGTCTGACGATCAGGACGATAATGCCGAAGACGAGTCTGATGATGACGAGGCTTCCACCTCGACACAGGAGACAGGCGACAGCGCGACATCCGACGATGGCAAGCGCAAGCGTCGCCGCCGTGGCAAACGCGGTGGACGCCGTAATCGTGACGAAAACGGCAACATCATCGATGAAGATGGCACAGAGCCTGAGACATCTGATGCTGTCGAAGATGGCGCTGCTGCCGCTGCAATAGAGGGCGTTGAAGAACCCGCTGTCGTAGAAGCAGTCAAGGCGGAAGCACCAACGCCGACGATCGAAGAAACGGAAAAGCCGAAGAAGCCACGCCGGACCCGCAAGGCCAAGGAAACAGCGCCTGAAGCAGTTGTGGAAACTCCGCCTGCTGCTCCCGCACCTGTTCCCGTCGAGACGGTGGAGCCTGTTGTGGTGGATGTTCCGGTCGCGGAAGCTGCTATCGAAGAAGCAGGAGAGGCATCTGCCGATCTGGCGACTGACACACCGGTGGAAAGCACCAAACCCATTCGTGCCAATCGTGGCGAGAACGTCTCGTCTTCCGAGCCTGTGGTCACGTCGGCATCTGGATCCAACGATGCTGCAGACAGCGATCCCTCCAAGCCTCGCAAGGGTGGTTGGTGGCAGAGGCGCGGCTTCTTCTAAGCCGGGTTGTCAACACTGAAGAACACGTCGAGGCTCCGCATGGCGGGGCCTCTTTCGTTTTATTCAGCAATTGCCAAGGCGCGTAAAAGGCCTTGACGAACGCTTTAGAATACACTCCCTGAGATTGCAATTTGACGAAGATCTTAACCTGCACTGAATGGATTTGATGTGACCGACAGCCGCGACCCGGCATTGACCGTGCGCCGAATTTTAAAGGTGAACCACGCTGGCGAGTTCGGTGCCATCAGGATTTACGGCGCACAGATTTTTATCGCCCGTTGGCTGTTCCCGGATATCGTTTCCAAACTCGAAGAGATGCGTGACGACGAGATCGATCACTGCCGGTTGTTCCGTGATGCTATGCCTGCGCGGGGCGCACGGCCCTGCCGCATCATGGCATTGTGGAGCTTGGGCGGTTTTGTTCTGGGCTTTCTAACGGCGCTGTGTGGACAAAATACGATATGGATTTGCACAGAAGCGGTAGAGAGTACCGTTCATCGGCACCTCGGGGAGCAATTGCGGTTTCTTCAAAAACGCGATCCCGATCTGCACGCGCTGATCCTATCTATACAGGAGCAGGAATTGGCCCATTTGACAGAGGCCGAAAACAGTCAGAAACACCGTGGTACAATGCGTAAGGTCCTGCTACCGATCATTGGTGGCCTGACCGATCTGATGATCTGGCTTTCGACATGGGGCGATTCCAGTTGGATGCGAGCTGAAATGGCGCGCGATACCCTGGCCGGATAAGGTGCGAAACGTCGGCAGCAAGAGGTTGAAACGAAAAGGCCGTTTCGCTGAGAAACGGCCCTGTCAAATATCGCGGATTTGAAGAGACGACTTACTCGTCGCGGTAAACTTTTTCGCGGCGCTCGTGGCGCTCCTGAGCCTCGATGGAAAGGGTAGCGATGGGACGTGCATCCAGTCTCTTGATACCAATCGGTTCGCCTGTCTCTTCACAGTAGCCGTAGGTTCCGTCATCAATGCGCTGAAGGGCAGCGTCGATTTTCGAAATGAGCTTTCTCTGACGGTCGCGGGCGCGCAACTCGATGGCCCGGTCCGTTTCAGAGGATGCTCGATCCGCCAAGTCGGGATGGTTTGCGCTTTCTTCTGCGAGATGACCAAGGGTCTCCCGCGCTTCCCTCAGAATGTCGTTTCTCCAGCCGACAAGCTTGGCACGAAAATATGCCTTCTGATTGGCGTTCATGAACTCATCGTTTTCAGAAAGCACATATCTGCTAAGATCGATCTTCTCACTCACGCGATTCTCCTCGAAGAACATCTCATATTGCGCGGGTATACTCCAATGCCATATGGCCGTTCAAGTGCTCAGAACGGTTTTCAGGCATTTTTAAATCTGTCACAAAATTCAGCTAAACGGTTATTTTTTAAGCTTTATTCGCCGAACACGGATTATTTCTTCGATCACGTTATCAGAACTTGCCTTTACCGGACGCCACTTGCGAGGCACGGATCTATTCATGTAAGGCAGCGACGGATGTTTAAAGCCAAGTAGGATGTCTGGACATGTCAGTGCTTCAATCGCCGCCCTTCAGGCTCTATCTGCTCCGTCACGCGCATGCCGCCTGGGCCAGTCCCGGCGAGCACGATTTCGACAGGCGGCTCGACAGCAAGGGTTATGCGGAAGCCGAGATGATCGGAGAGAAAATAGCGACCAAGGGTCTCGTTCCGGATGTCGTCCTGAGCTCGACCGCAGTCCGCTGCCGGGAAACCGCGCAGGCCATCAGGCGGGCATTCAACGACGCCTTTGAAATCAGCTATGTCGACGAAATGTACAACGCCCAGGCGGAAATCTATCTGGCGCTGATGTCGGGGCAAGCATCGGCGAAATCCGTCATGCTGGTGGGCCATAACCCGACCATCGAGGCGGTGGCCGAGGCGTTGCTGGGGCATCAACGAATGGAACAGGCGCTGCCAAACGGCTTCCCAACAGCAGGCCTCGCTGTGCTGGATGCGGTATTGGACGACAAGACAGGTGTTCCGCAATGGGAGTTGCAGGACTTCCTGGCGCCATGACCGACAGTTGCACTCTCAAAACTTTCCCGAGGCGCTTCTTTTTTGAGCAAGCCGCCGACCTATATATTTTGACAGGATGAAATATTTAGGAGGAAACGTTCATTGCCGCCATCCTTCACCTCCGTCACCGATAGCGCGCTGATCGCTATCGACAATCTGGCCGATCGTGCGAGCGCTTTAACCAACCCGACTGTACGACTGGGCGTGACGGGCCTTTCGCGTGCCGGCAAAACCGTTTTCATCTCGTCGCTGGTTCATAACCTCCTGAACGGCGGTCGCTTACCCCTGTTCGAGGCGATCCGCTCGGGCAGAGTTTCGAATGTTCAGCTTGAACCCCAACCGGACGATGCCATTCCGCGTTTCCAGTACGAAGATCACATTCAAGCCCTGGTGCGTGAAAGGATCTGGCCCGATTCCACCCGCGCTATCTCGGAATTACGCATCACGCTTGAATATCAGAGCGCGAGCGGCTGGGGCCGATGGTTCTCATCGGGAAAACTCGCGATCGATATCGTCGATTATCCCGGCGAGTGGTTGCTTGACCTTCCACTTCTCAATCAGGATTACAAGACATTCAGCGATGCAACGGTCGCACTTGCGGCAGGCGGCGTACGCGCCGAACTTGCGCGCGACTGGCTCGAGATCGCGCATTCTCTCGACATCAACGCGCCTGCCGACGAGATGACGGCGCGACGACTGGCGGAAAGTTTCGCGGCCTATCTTCGTGTCTGCAAATCCGATGAACGTTCGCTGTCGACATTGCCGCCCGGACGGTTCCTGATGCCGGGTGATCTGGAGGGCTCGCCTGCCCTCACCTTCTCTCCGCTCCCCGGCTTGACGGATGAAAAAGCACCAAAAGGCTCTATACGCGCCATGATGGAGCGCCGCTATGAAGCGTATAAGTCCATCGTGGTCAAACCGTTCTTCCGCGAGCATTTCGCCCGCCTCGACCGTCAGATCGTTCTTATCGATGCCCTACAGGCCGTCAATCGAGGCCCCGAAGCCGTGCAGGATCTGGAACGAGCGCTCGGCGACGTGCTTGCCTGTTTCAGACCCGGCAAGAACAGCCTTCTCTCGTCATTGATTGGCCGACGTATCGACAAGGTTCTTGTTGCCGCTACCAAGGCGGATCATCTGCATCACGAAAGCCATGACCGGCTGGAAAATCTGACGCGGCGCCTGGTCGATCGTGCGGTGACCACAATCGGCATGAGTGGTGCAGGCATTGAAGTCATGGCGCTGGCATCTGTACGCGCAACGAAGGAAGCCAGCGTTCGCCAGGACGGCCACGCGCTGCCCGTCATCGTCGGAACACCGATGGCAGGCGAAAAGATCAACGGCGAAGTGTTCGATGGCAATCGGACCACAGCAATTTTCCCAGGTGACCTTCCAGAGGACCCGGAACCGCTTTTTCGCACGCTTGATGCCGAAGGTGAGGCCACCAATTTGCCCGACGTGAATGTCGTGCGCTTTCGTCCCCCCAAGTTGGAAGAAAGCACCGGTGGCATCAAACTTTCCGTCCCGCATATCAGGCTTGATCGCGCCATGCAGTTCCTGTTCGGAGATAAACTCGCATGAAAGACGACACCACCCAGCAAGGTCGCAGACCAGCATCATTCACGCTGGAGAACGAACCGGTGGCGGAGCGCCCGTCTGAAACCAAGCGTGCGCCACGCAGTTTCGATGCCGACATTTCGATGACGCCGGACGACGAAGACCCGTTTATCGCTCCCGAGGAGATCGACGCTACGGCTCTACCTGTCGCAACGCCGCGTAAACACCGTTTTTCCTTCGGCAAACTTGCCCTGGGTGCATTGGGTGTTCTTCTATCACTGGCGTTCTGGATGTGGGCGGATCAGCTCATCAGGGACCTGTTTTCGCGGTCCGACTGGCTGGGCTATACCGCGACTGCGGCACTTGCCATCGCCGTTTTCGCGGGTCTCGTTCTCATCGCCCGAGAAGCAATGGGCATCATGCGCCTGAACGCCGTACAGTCTTTGAAGCTGGATGCGGGAAAGGCCGCGCTGGAGAAGAAACCGTCAGCCGCCCGCGCCGTCATCGTCAGGCTGAATGCCGTTCTGTCCCACCGCGCTGAAACGGCAAGAGGCCGTGCCGCGCTCAAGGATACCGAAAACGACGTGATCGACGGCCCGCATTTGATCGATCTTGCCGAACGCGAACTGTTGGGCCCGCTCGACCGGCAGGCGCGTGCACTGATTCTGAATTCGTCCAAGCGCGTGTCCGTCGTCACGGCGGTCAGCCCCCGTGCGGTGGTGGATCTCGCCTATGTGCTCTTCGAAGTGACGAGACTTGTGCGGACCATGGCAGAGCTTTACGGGGGCCGTCCCGGCACGCTCGGCATGCTTCGGCTGTTGCGCGACGTCATCGCACATCTCGCCGTCACAGGCTCGATTGCGGTCGGTGACGGCATAGCACAGCAG
The DNA here is from genome assembly GCF_014196515.1 of Rhizobium skierniewicense. Taxonomy (GTDB): domain Bacteria; phylum Pseudomonadota; class Alphaproteobacteria; order Rhizobiales; family Rhizobiaceae; genus Agrobacterium; species Agrobacterium skierniewicense. The sequence goes on from NZ_JACIDV010000013.1 coordinate 17,531, forward strand.
GTGCTGGGCCACGGCCTTGCATCCCGGTTGTCAGCGCGGCTGGGAGAAGGCGTGATCAACGGATTGATGACCGCGCGAATCGGCATTGCCGCGATGGATCTGTGCCGCCCACTTCCTTTCAAGGCGCTGAAGCGTCCCGGAATCGGTGACTTCGTCTCGGATCTGACACCTGATTTCAGAGGTGCTAAAAATATCGAAAAGCCCTGATCTACAAGGCCATGACATCGCGAAAGGTTACGATGTCAGCGCCTAATCGCCAGGAATTAAACCAAGCATTAACCATTCGCGACATAAATTGATACTCACACGCAGCGGCCAATTCGCCAGGGAAAGTATCATGTATTCGCGCTTCTTTTCGCTACTGGGCGGACTTGCCGCCGTAATGACCGTCAGTGGCGGACTTGCCGTCTCAGACGTTCAGGCCGCTTCACGCGATGACGTATTCTTCGGCTCTGTTGCCGGTGCATGGTCCGGTCCCGGCGAAATCGTCGCGGGTAAATACAAGGGCACGAAATTCACCTGCGACCTGACCGGCGAGCCGATCAGCGACAAGGAAACCGGCATCAAGCTGGGCGGCACCTGCCGCGTTGGCGTCTTCAAGCAGCCGATGTCCGCGATCATCGCCAAGAAGGGCAACAGCTACGAAGGCAAGTTCCTGGATGGCTCCGAAGGCAAGGGTCTCGATATCGTTTCGGGTCAGGTCAGCGGCGACAAGGTCGTCGTCGGCATCAACCGCGCCAAGCTGAGCGGTGCCATGGTTGCCCGCGTTACCAACAACGCATCCATGAACATCACGATTTCCGTCAAGGTCGCGGACCAGATGGTGCCCGTGATCGGCCTTACTCTGGCACGCAATATCGATCAGATGCCGGTCGGCTCCATCAAGCAGTAAATTGAACCTATGGTTCAAACCGACGAAGACGGGAGTGCCCACCACTCCCGTTTTTCGGTTGCGATTTTGATGCCGGACATATCGGCATCTTCAAGCCATTGATTGACCTTCCGACCATTGACGACCAGATCAGGTGCGATGTCGCATAGCGGTTTCAGGACGAACGCCCGTTCCGTCATCCGTGGATGCGGAATTTCCACGCGCGCGGTGGAGACTTGGACATCGCCATAGGTCAGCACATCAATATCGATGGTTCTCGGACCCCAGCGCTCGTCACGCACCCGTTTCATTCCGCGCTCGATCTCAAGGCATAGGTCCAGCAGCGGCTCAGGCCGCAGCGACGTCTCGATCAAGGCGCAGCAATTGAAGAAATCTGCCTGGTCCGTCTTTCCCCAGGGCGGAGTGCTGTAAAGCTTTGAGACAGCCAATAACTGGCAGCTTTCATGGCGCGAAAGAGCGTCAAGCGCATGCGCCATTGCTGACGGCGGATCACCCAGATTGCCACCCAGACCGAGCGTTGCCTTCACTGTGCTGTCAGCCATGCTGCTCTACGCTCACCTGCGCATAATCGAGAATTCCGGGCACGGGTGCGGATGGCTTACGAACGGTGACCTTCACGCGTACGATCTGCGGATAGCGACTGCGCAGCGCCTTGGCGATATCGTTCGCCAGGGCCTCAATCAGATACCGTCTCTGACCGGCGACGATCTTTTCTATGACCGCAAAAGCCACGCCGTAATCCACGGTATTTTGAATATCGTCGGTCTCCAGCGCGTTTCCAGCTTCGACCTCCATCTCCGCATCCACGAAGAAACGCTGACCTAACGTCTCTTCTTGCTCCAGCAGGCCATGGCGGGCAAAAAACGAACAGTTCTTCAAAAGTATCGTATAAAGGCTCATTCTCGCCCCTCCCCGTATTGTTTTTTATGCATCAGAATGGCGTCTGCGATGTTCAGGGCGTCGCGTGTCATCGCAACATTGTGGACGCGGAAAACACAGGCGCCTGCCAGCCGCAGAATGGACGTGGTCGCAGCCGTTCCCACGTCTCTGTCTCCCGCTGCATCCCGACTTGTGAGAGCACCGATAAACCGTTTGCGCGACGTGCCTGCCAGAATAGGCAGACCGAATGCGGCAAGCTCATCGAAACGCGACATGAGCGCAATATTTTCTGCCGTATCCTTGGCAAAGCCAAATCCGGGATCCAGCACGATGGCCTTGCGTAAAATACCGGCAGCCGCTGCGATATCCAGCGAGCGATTGAGAAAGGCGAATTGGTCGGCAATAACATCCGTCAGCTTTTCGCGATCTCGCCCCGTATGCATGATGCAGACACCGGCTCCTGAACGTCCGATAACCGCTGCCATATCTTGATCTTTTTGGAGCCCGAAAACGTCATTGACGATATGCGCGCCCGCCTCCACCGCCAGTTTGGCCGTTTCGGCACGGTAGGTATCGACTGAAATCAACGCATCCGTTTGTTTAGCAAGAGCTGCGATGACCGGAAGAACGCGGTCCTGCTCCTCTTGCGCCGTCACGGTCGCAGCACCCGGGCGGGTTGATTCGCCACCGATGTCGATGATGGCTGCGCCATCCTCGACGCATGACCGTGCGTGGGACACCGCACGTTCGGTGTCGAGATATCGCCCGCCATCCGAAAAGGAATCCGGTGTCGTGTTGACGATAGCCATAATGAGGCCATCCCCATCAAGTTTCAGGGAGCGCCCATGCGCGACTTGCCACACATTGTCACTGGCTGTTATCACGGAACGTAATGCCTTTCGGGAACAACGGAGGACCCATCATTCATATCGCTTCACTCCGCCTACAGCATTGCACGCGAAACCCAAATAAGATTCCAAAATTAAGACGCGCAGGCGTTACGCGTCAGAGAGCAGGCCGCTCTATGCAGCAATCATATGCCAAGTTCAACCGGAAGGCCGGTCCATGACGCTTCACGACCGCGCGGTTTGCGCCCTTCTTTTCGCAACGATGCTTCTCATACTTCCGCAGTCGGCCGGAGCAGAAGCATTGATGACCAAGTCCTTCTCCTATTTCAGCATCGGTGGCAAAACCGCTGAAGATCTCGACCGCGAATTGTCGCATAGAGGTCCGATGACGAAAGCCACCGGCGCGCGCCACCCCGGCGCCACGGAAATCAAATTTGGCGGTGAAATCAGCTACGTTGAAAAGAATGCAAAATGCGGCGTCGGCAATGTCGAGGTCAAACTCCACACCAAAATTCTGTTGCCACGCTGGACGAACAGGCGTCGTACGGCGGCTGATCTGGCTCTCATATGGGATACGTTGTCAGCCGATATCAAACGGCACGAAGAGCGTCATGCAGAAATCTCCCGCAATTATGCTCGCACCCTCGATAAACGCCTTCAATCACTTCGCCCGCAGGACAGTTGCGAAGAGATGCAGGCGCTCGTCACCAAAACGACCCAAGAGGTCATGTCGGCACACGACAAGGATCAGTTGCGTTTCGATATGGTCGAATCGAAAAATTTCGATGCGCGCATGACCCGCCTGCTGAAGCACCGAATTCAGCAAAACGCCACGAAGTAAAACGGTGCTGGTCAAATACCGAACGACATCCGGTAGTTCGGTGATCTTCTTGAAGCTTTAAAACAACCATGAATTTTAAAAATAAATACACAGCCGGATAATAATCAATGAATTCTTGCTATGGCCGGATACGCCATTTTGATATATGCAATTTTTAATAGAATTTAAGATCAAATCACCGAGTCTGTTATCGATACCTCCTCCCGGCGCGTCTCCAACCCTGGGCGTTTTCTCCCTGCCCGATGGTAACGTACCCACCTCGCCTCGCTATCCCGCGAAACGGAGAGCGAGGCTTTTTGTGTGGGGACATAAAACAGGTGCTTCGGTCAGCCCTGGCGTTCGGGAACGTGTACGACCAACCCATCCAGCGCGTCGGTCATCTTGATCTGACAGGAAAGCCTGGACGTTGGGCGCACATCGAACGCGAAATCCAGCATGTCCTCTTCCATCGGTTCCGGCGGGCCGACGCGTTCGCTCCAGGCGTCATCGACATAGACATGACAGGTGGCACAGGCGCAGGCCCCACCACATTCCGCATCGATACCCGGAACGGAATTGCGAACGGCATTTTCCATCACGGTAGAGCCATTGCTCACATCGAAATCTTGTTGTGTGCCGTCAAAGGCGATGATGGTCAGTTTGGTCATGTCGGAAATCCAAAAATGATGGTTTGAGATGGAGAGGTGTCGCGTCGGTTAATGTCACCTGTCCGGTTTTGTTCAAGGCAGGAAGGTGACATTAACCGACGCCACATCAGACAAATAGAAAGGCCGGCTCCGCTTGGCAACCCATTGCGAGGTTGCAGGCAGAGCCGGCCTTGAAAAGGACCTCTGAAAAAGAGGATCAGCGGCAGAGTTTGAGGATGAAGTTCTCTGCCTCGATGACGGAAGCGGCGACCTTCGCCAGAGCAGCACTGTCGCGGTTGCCATTCTCCACGGCTTCGGCCGTGGCGGACACCTTGAACGCACCGACCGCATCTGCCGACCCCTTGAGGCGGTGCGCGATCAACTTCATCTGATTGTCGTTTGCAGTGGAGAGTTCGTGCAGCAGGGTACGGGCATTGCGGGTGAACAGTTGCAGGATTTCGATTTCCAGCTCCTTATCGCCCATGGTCTGTCGTGCAAGATGGATGAAGTCGATGGGCTTGCTGCCAACCGGAGCCGCGCCGAACGAGTTGTCCGGTGCTTCGAATGCGATACTCACCGCTGCCATTGTCGTAGAATTCCTCATGTGCGTAAAGCTTCTTGTTTTGAAGCAGATATGTTCTGCATTAGAGCAGGCTAGGCCTTCGATGAGCTTAAATTGGGGCACGAAACGCCGGGAAATCTTTTGCTATGGTTAATTTATGTTAAACTTATAGGAAACAAGGCGTTCCACCTGCCAGCGAGGTTTAAAAACTGTTAACAAACCGCAACTTGGCATAAGGTGCGGTGTCGCTTTAATTGTTTCAAAGCCACAAATGTGTCAGTACGGTACTGCGTGCCGCATGACTTTCGTACAAGTTTTGTAAATCCGGCATGTCGATGTAATCTTACCTGGCAGCCGGGAAATCGGTTCTCAGGACTTTAGTAAGAAACGAGGCACTATATACCGGCAGGTATCGTGTCTTGAGGCATGGTGGCGGAAATCCGTAAGCGGCGGCGAGCGGATGAACGGCATGAGGCCGGGCGTATATGTAACGAGGCGTAACCGCATGGCGAACAATAAGATCAGCGACTCGATCGACGAGACTGCGTTTCAGGCATTGGAAGATGCCTTGCAGCTCGGCGCTTACGAAACCCAGCCGGAGCCTCGGAAACGAACAACTCCCAAGCCTGCGGAGGCCAGAGTGTCAGAAAAGACCAGAGTGCCCGAAAAATCAAAGGCACGTCCTGCCGAGCCGCAGCAACAACGCCCTGCCCCGGAGCAAGCGCCCCGATCTCCCTCTCTCGAAGCCGCCAATGATGGTTCCAAGCGCAGCCCGGCCATGATCCTGAAATCGCTGGATGCGGGGTCCATCACAGCTGCCCTTCGCAACGCGAGCATCTTCTCGGCTTTCTGGGCCATTGCAGGCGTCGGCCTTGCCAATGTCATCTATGGCGACCTGATCTGGAACGTCTCGTCGCTTGCACAGCTTTTTGCTATTCCCGGCGTGATGGCGATCATCATCGGCATCATCGTTCCGATCACACTGTTCTTCGCCTTCGCCATCATGATGGCGCGCGCCCGCGATCTGCGGAATGCTGCCCGTTCCATGGCGGAAGTTGCCCTGCGCCTTGCCGAGCCGGAAACCGTTGCGTCCGACCGGATCATGTCCGTCGGTCAGGCCGTGCGACGTGAAGTGTCGGCCATGAACGACGGCATCGAGCGCACCATTGCGCGCGCAACCGAGCTCGAAACACTCGTTCACTCCGAAGTGAATGCACTGGAGCGCAGCTACGCCGATAACGAACTGCGTGTTCGCAGCCTCGTTCACGAACTGAGCGCAGAGCGCGACGCCATCATCAATCATGCTGAGCGTATCCGCTCGTCCATCATTGGTGCGCAGGACCAGATCAAGGAAGAACTGTCCATCGTCGGTGAAGAACTGTCGATGCGCCTCGCCACCAGCGGTGAGGCTTTCGCATCTATGATCGACACACGATCCGCCGCCCTGCTCGAAAAATCCCGCGTATCGACGGAGGCGATGGGCACCCTCATCGCTGCCAAGACCGACAATCTTCTTCAGGCACTCAACACGTCGGGCGCAACGATCTCCAACGAATTCGACCTGCGCCTGCACGACCTCAGCACAACGCTGGACGAGCGCGGCCGTCTTTTGCTGGAGCAATTCGCGACACAGGCTTCCACGGTCAGCAGCGGCACGGAAAACCTGAACAAGGTGCTGGAAGATCGCACACGCCTGCTCAACGATATCCTGTCCAAGCGCACGCAGGAGATTTCCCAGAACATAGACCGCGGCCAGCAGGTCATCGGCGGTTCGCTGGATCATGTTCTCGACCAGTTGACGACGACGCTCGAAGAAAAAGGCCTTTCTTTCCGCCAGAATCTGCAGAGCAGCGCGGACGATGCCATTATGGACCTGGATCTGCGTTCGGGCCTGTTCGAAGAAAAGCTCCAGACAACCGTCGGCCTCGTCAACTCTGCCTTTGACGAGCGTGTTGCCGAATTCACCAGCGCCTTCGATCAGCGTGCGGGCAGCCTCGACAGCAAATTGATGGAAAGCCTGGCACGCATCAACGAGACGGTTTCCGGTGGTACCGATACCATCGACGGCACGTTGAACTCCGGCATCGAGCGCTTGAGCGCAACCCTTACCGACCAATCCTTGGCTTTGGCAACGACGCTGGGTGCCGGTCAGGAGATGCTGGAAAGCTCGCTCGAAAGCCACACACGGGAACTCAGCGACGCCATCAGCACCCGCACGACGGACATCACGAAGGCGTTCGGAGCGACGCATGATAAGATCGATGCCGTTCTCGCAGAACGCAGCACCGCGCTGATCAGCGCGCTCTCCGAAAGTCAGAACCGGTTCGACGATGCACTGGCAAGCCGCGCCGAAGCCATTACCGGCTCGGTCTCTGGCACTGCCCAGGACCTTGCGGCTCTTCTCGATGAGCGCGCAGCCGCCATCAACAACATCGTCGCAGATGTCGAGCGTCGTCTTGCTGAAACACTCGAAACCCGTGCAGCGGCCATCACCGGCGCCGTTTCCGGTGTCGAAGACCGCCTGGCCGATACCCTCGACAGCCGCACGGCTGCAATCCACAACGCTGTCGCTGGCGTGGAAGACCGTATCGCCAACACACTTGATAGCCGCACCGCTGCCCTTAACAGCGTCGTATCCGGTGCTGAAGAACGCATTGCCGACGCACTTGATAGCCGAACCATGGCATTGGACATGGCATTCTCGACAGCCGAAGAGCGGCTCTCCGACACGCTGGACAGCCGCACCACTGCCTTGACCAGCGCAGTGTCGAGCGCAGAAGAACGCATGACCGATGCGTTGGACAGCCGCACCATGGCCATCGATATGGCCTTCTCCGGTGCCGAAGAACGCATTGCTGAAACGATGGATGCGCGCACGGCCGCGCTGAACACGGTCGTCTCCGGAGTCGAGAGCCGGATTTCGGATACGCTCCTCACCGGTACGGCAGCCCTTGCCCATTCCGTTGCTGGCGTCGAAGACCGAATTGCCGAAACGCTGGACAGCAGAACAGCGGCACTCAACCACGTCGTATCCGGTGTTGAAGAGCGCATCGCCGATACACTCGATAGTCGAACGATGGCTATCGACATGGCATTTTCCGGCGCCGAAGAGCGTCTGGCTGAAACCCTCGACAACCGGACCAGCGCGCTCAACAGCATCGTCTCCGGCGTCGAGGAACGCATTGCAGATACGCTCGACAGCCGCACCATGGCCATCGACATGGCCTTCTCCGGCGCTGAGGAGCGCATCGCCGAGACCCTCGATGCGCGCACGGCTGCACTCAACACGGTCGTTTCAGGCGTTGAAAGCCGGATCTCTGATACGCTTGTCAACGGCACGGCATCACTGACGCAAGCGGTCAGCGGCGTGGAAACACGCATGGCCGAAACTCTCGACAGCAAAACAGCGGCGCTCAACAGCGTGGTATCCGGTGTTGAAGAGCGTATTGCAGACACGCTCGATAGCAGAACTGCCGCTCTCAACAGCGTCGTCTCAGGCGTGGAAGAACGGATTGCCGACACGCTGGACAGCCGCACCATGGCCATCGACATGGCATTCTCCGGTGCGGAAGAACGCCTCGCGGAAACTCTGGATAGCCGTACGGCCGCTCTCAACACAGTTGTTTCCGGTGTCGAAAATCGAATTGCAGACACGCTCGACAGCAGAACTGCTGCTCTCAACAGCGTCGTCTCAGGCGTGGAAGAACGGATTGCCGACACGCTGGACAGCCGCACCATGGCCATCGACATGGCATTCTCCGGTGCGGAAGAACGCATCGCGGAAACCCTTGATAGCCGCACGGCTGCTCTCAACACAGTTGTGTCCGGTGTCGAAAATCGAATTGCCGACACGCTCGACAGCAGAACTGCGGCTCTCAACAGCGTTGTCTCAGGCGTGGAAGAACGGATTGCAGACACGCTGGACAGCCGCACCATGGCCATCGACATGGCGTTTTCAGGCGCGCAGGAGCGCCTTGAAGAAGCACTCGATACCCGCACCAGCGCGCTCACAAATACTGTTTCCGGCGTTGAAGGTCGCATCTCGGATGCGCTCGACAGCCGCACGACAGCACTGGCGAACGTCGTCTCCGGTGTTGAAGATCGTATCACAGATGTCCTCGACAGCCGCTCAATGGCGATCGACATGGCAATATCCGGCGCCGAAGAGCGCATCACGGAAACGCTCGACAACCGCACGGCGGCCCTGACGCAATCCGTGACCGGGGCCGAACAGCGCTTGTCTTCCACGGCCTCCACGATCGAGGAAGCACTCGCAGTCGGTCACCTTCGCCTCGACACCATGCTCGGCGTTCAAGCCGATGCGATCACGAGAACCGTGGAACGCAACGGCATCCTGATCGAGGAGACCGTCAACACGGCGGCGACCCGTATCGAAACGGCAGTCGAAGGCGGCCAGGGTCGCTTCTCGGAGACGATGGAGAGCGGCGTATCGCGTCTGGAAAACAATCTCCTGTCGTCACATGAACAGCTGCGCTCCACGCTTGATCAACAGCATTCGGCCTTCACTCAGACCCTCGGTTCGGCACAGGAACGCATGAGCGATCTTCTGTCGGAACAGGCGATGTCGCTCAGCACGACGATTGCGTCCAGCGCCAGCATGCTGGAAATGTCGCTGGAAAATCAGCAGGAAGCCTTGCAGCGGACCATCGACACAAGCGGTGCAACCCTTGAAGAGCGCCTGAGAAACAGCGCTGGCGCAGTCGCTGACAAGATCGGTGACGCCGCCCGCGAAATCGGTAGCGCTGCCGATGTTCTTTCATCGCGTGTCGAACAGTCCGTCAGCAACGTTTCGACGCGTCTTGATGAGACGGGCGCACGGTTGGAAACCAATATCGACAGCCTGCAAAATCGCATCCAGACCAATCTTGGTAACGTCAACGCATCCATCGAAGACGCAAGCCGCAAGATTTCCGATACGCTGGAAGGGAAAACCGCAGATTTTGTCCGCACCAGTGACGACGCCACACAGCGTATCGCGGGCGTTCTGGATACGGGGACAGCGCGGATCGACGAGCGCCTCGGCACCATGGATCGCGCCTTGAACATCGGTCTCGACAACGTCAATCGCACCATTGAAGGCAAGGCTTCCGGCCTCGCCGTCAGCCTTCGGGACGCCGTGGTCAATGCAACGCAGACCATGGACAGCGAAGCGCTGCGCTCCACCGAGCTTCTCGCAAAGACAGGTGCGGAATTCACCGAACAGGTCAGAGCACGCAACGACGAATTCACCCGCGCCATCGAACAGCGTTCGGATGAGATCGTCGGTCGCATCTCGGATGCGCAGGGTCGCCTTTCCGGCCAGGCCGCAGCGGTCGCCCAGAGCTTTTCGGAAGCTGGAAACGCCATCGTCAACAAGGTCGCGGAAGCAGAAGCCGTGGTGCGCTCGCAGGTCGGCGCGATGTCCGAAACGCTATCCAATGCCGAGAGCGCGCTCGACGCGCGTGGCGAATCCATCCGCGCCACACTCGACACCCGGACGCGTGAGCTTAACTCCATGCTGGCCAGCCGTTCCGCCGAACTGTCTCGCCTCATCGAAGAAAAAGCCAAGCCCATCGTCAATGAATATGCAACGGTCGGCCAGAACGCCGCAGAAAAGATCGTCACAGCTGCCCAGCAAAGCGCAAGCCTTCTGGCCGAAAGCAACAGCGGCATGGCGCAATTGGTAGAGCAGGCAATCGAGGATTACGCCAAGGCCGGTAACGACGCCGCCGAAAAGCTGGTTGCCGCCACGCGCAAGAGCACGACGATGCTGACGGAAACCCATTCCGGCATGTCGGATATCGTCACTGGTGCCGTCGATGACCTCAACGTCGCTGTCGTTCGCGCATCGCAGGAACTGAAGGCTGCTGATCAGTCTCTCGCTACGGCGACGACAAGCTTCTCGGAATCGGCATCCCGCGCCTCCGACATGGTGTCCAGCTCCAGCCGTTTGCTGGAAGGCAAGATCGACCGTCTGGCCAACATCTCCGGCCAGACATTGTCGCAGGTCGCGGGCATCGTCGGTCGCTTCGAGGAGCACTCCAGCGTTCTGTCGCAGGCCTCGGAGTTGCTCAACGCCGCACAGACGAGCCTCGTGGGAACGTTGGAAGAGCGCCAGGAAGCTCTGCGTACGCTTTCGATGGGCCTCCTGACCCGCTCGGAAGAAATCGAATCCTCCATGCGGGGCGTGATGGGCATGGTTGAACAGACCTTTGCCGATGTCGAACAGCGCTCTGCCAATGTCGCAGGCAACCTTCGCAACAATCTGGGTTCCTCCTTCAGCGAGATCGGCCGCTCGCTCGACGAGACGGAAAAGCGTGCTGAAACCGCAGCGCAGAACATGCGTGGCGCCCTGCTTTCGGCGGGTGAAGATGCAAGCCGCTCCATCGAAGGCACCATGGCAGACGCGCAGAAATACTCCGACGCGTTGGTCAATAGACTTCGCGGCGGCGTTGCCTCGTCGCTTGCGGATGTCGATAAGCTTCTCGGCAATGCGACCGACAAGTCCAACGCGGCAGCGTCTGTTCTGCGCGAAACCCTGCGTGAAGCAGTCGAAGAGGCCGTGACCCGCTTTGCCGGCGCAACGGATGAAATCCGCCGCTCCAGCGCTGATATTCGCAAGGAACTGGATTCGACCCGCGCCGAACTGAAGCGTGGTGCATTCGATCTTCCAGAGGAAGCCAAAGAAAGCGCGGCAGCGATGCGTCGCGCCGTTTCCGAGCAGATCAAGGCTTTGCAGGATATTTCCCAGCTCGTGGGCCGTTCAACGCAGCAGCTGGAAATCTCTGAACCGGCAGCCAGGGCCATCGCAGCAACGAAGGCTGCGCCAGCAGCAACACCTGCACCGGCACCCGTCCAGGCGCAGCAGCCACGTGTGGAATCCCGTGAGCAGCAACCTGCGGCCATCGTTCCTGCACCTGTCGCGCCGCGCCCCGTTCAACAGCAGCCAACGCAGTCGGCTCCCATCATCCGCAACGCACAACCGGCGGAAACCAGAACGGCTCCACCGCAGGCAGGTCTCACGGCACCCGTACAGCGTCGCGAAGAAGGCGGCGGCTGGATCAGCGATCTCCTGCGTGGGGCTTCGCGTGACGGGCAGGAAGCCGCAGCACCCGCTGCCGCGGCCCCCCGCCAGCCGCAAGAGGCTCAGACCCGCGCCAGCGACACCCGCAACCCACGCCACGTCGTCGAATCTTTGAATTCGCTGTCCGTGGATATCGCCCGTGCCATCGATCACGACGCGTCAGTGGAACTGTGGGGCCGCTATCAGCGTGGTGAACGCGATGTCTTCACGCGTCGTCTCTACACGCTGAAGGGCCAGCAGACATTCGACGAGATCAAGCGCAAGTACGAGCGCGAAACGGAATTCCGCACCGCAGTGGATCGCTATATTTCCGACTTCGAAAAGCTTCTCGCAGACGTCGCCAGAACCGACCGGGACCGCACGGTCACGCAATCCTACCTGACGTCGGACACGGGCAAGGTCTACACCATGCTCGCTCACGCAGCGGGACGTTTCAGCTAGGCGAGTACACCTATAAACGCTGTCACAATCCAGCCCTTCCGGATCAACCGGGAGGGCTTTTTCTTAGAGCATGTCGCGTTTCATTGTCCTCAATGAAACGATAACGTACATGCCACAAAAACAGAGCTAAAGCGTGTCGCAGTGAATCCTATTCACAGAGACACGCTTTTGGATACGGCTTCAAGGGTTGAAGAAAATCAGCTGCCGTTTTATATCGAGGCGAGGACGACCTCGGCCATTGTGGCAACAGCACACGGGACGGCCCGGAAATTTCTGGAGTATCCCATGCGCACGATCGCCGATCGTATTCGTCACGCCCTCAGCTTTGAAATCATCGGCCTCATCCTCATCATTCCCTTGGGCTCGATTGTGTTTGGCGTGCCGGCGGAGGACATCGGTATCGTCGGCGTCGTCAGTGCAACGATCGCCACCGCCTGGAACTATCTTTATAATCTCGGCTTCGACCACGCCATGCAGCGCTATAGAGGCACCACGCAGAAGACGGCGATGATACGCGTTGCGCATGCCGGTCTGTTCGAGCTTGGACTGCTGCTGGTCCTCATGCCCTTCATCGCGTGGTATCTCAACATCGGTATCCTGCATGCGTTGGTGATGGACGTGTCGTTCGCTCTGTTCTATGTGGGCTACGCCTTCATTTTCAACTGGTGCTACGACAGACTGTTTCCTCTGGCCGAGTGGGAAACAGAGAACGCAGTGAAATAATCCCGAACACAAAAACGCCGCGCATCCCTTGGGATACACGGCGTTTTGTTTTCAAATTGTCGGTTGCGTTAAAGCGAGCGCAATGTCCAGCTGACAATCTCACGGGATGACAAGGCAAATGCGTTGTCCAGTGCCTTCACAAGATTTGCATTGCCGGAGCCGCTGACGCGCGCAGTGGAGCGAAACACCTCTTGCGCTTTGACCGTACCGTTCTTGTCGTTCAGCAATTTTACAGAAATCTCGATCGTCGCGAGGTTCTTGGTCGTATCGACTTCAAAGGCGCGAATATCGGTCACGACCTGATAGTCGATAGCGAGACCCTGCCCTGGACGACCGACGCCGCCCAGCTTGCCTGTATCTTCGAACGCTTCCACGAGCTTGGACTGCACCATACGCGGAAGGCGGTCGCTCCATTGGGAATTTGCCAGATACTGAACTTCAGAACCTGACAGACGGACCACGATGTTTTCGCTGTCAAGCGCCTTAAGCGCCGTTGGCTCTGCAATCAGCAACTGGCGGGAGCGCAACGATGCGCCCTGCGTCACAGGTGTGGAGGAGACCGATAGATCGAACGTGTCGTTCTTCGCGCTGCCGCCACAACCAGCCAGCAGCCCTGCAAGCAACGGCATCATCACGAGAACTTTGGTCCGGGCGGGGATATTACCCTGCCAATGCATCAACGACATTTTCAAATCCATACCCCCGTCAACGCCGTGTTCGGCCATCATACTGTTTCACGTTCTCGCCGCCGAAGATCAGGCGCTGCGGATCGCGGTCGAAATTCGTGATCGTGTTGTTCAGATTATCCACTGTCTGGCGTGTACTGCCGATCAGCGCCTGGAAATCTTTCAAACCAGAACTCGAGAACCGTGCCAGATTGTCCGCGATAGGACCAACACGCATGTTGATGTTATCAGCAACCGCCTTGAACGAGGCCAGAGTCTCACGCGCCTTGGAGAAAAGCGAATTGGCGTCGTCGGTTCCCAGCAAGCCATCAACCTTTGCAAGGATGCCATCGACACGGCTGGACGCTGCGTTCAGCTTGCGGGACATATCGGTAAAGTCGGCGATCGCCTGATCGATATCGGGGCGACGCGTGCCCACGTCGTCAGCGATCTGACGGAAGGTGCCAATGGCCTGACGGACATCGGCAGTCGCCACGGCAACATCGTCCACCGCGTTGCTGACCTTTGCCGGATCGACCGAAGCCAGCAGCGTGTCGGCGCGCTTCACGACGACCTGAACGTCTGAACTGGCCTGCTCGAAGTTGCGTGACGTGCGCTGCACCGTTTCCATCACATCCTGAATACCACCGGAGGCAGACGCGACATCGGACGTCACCTTGTCGACGTTGGTCAGGATCGAATCGATCTTCTGCGAGTCCACGGATTTCACGAGGTCTTCGACGGCCGTCAGCGTACTGTCCAGACGCACGGACACAGACTGAACGGTGGTCGAAAGCGAACTCAGGCTTTCGAGGAAGTTTTCGATACCATCGGAGTTGGCAGCAAGAGCGTTGGAGAATTTCTCGGCATTGCGCACCGTCTGCGTCAAAGGTCCACGCGCATCCTGCACGAAGCCCTGCAACTCGCCGATGGCACCATCCGCGCGTTTCAAGATCTTGTCGGCCGTTGCCAGAAGGTTGGTCACGCTGGAGAGGTCGGCCGTCAACTCCGCCGGCACGCCGGTATCGAAGGATTTCTGCAAAATCCGCTCTTCATTGTTACGGCCGCCGGAAAGCTCGATATAGGCGGCGCCCGTCAGGCCCTGAATTTCAAGAACGGCACGGGTGGATGGAAACACCGGAGCATCGGCCTGCACTTCCGTGAAGGCAATCGAATAAGCCGGATCGTCCCGGTCAATAGACAGGCCACGCACGGTACCAACAGGAATGCCGTTGAACCGCACCGGCGAGCCGACGGACAGGCCGTTGGCCGAGCCCGGAATACGGATCGTCAACTGAGCGGTAGGTCCACCGCGGCCGAATTCTGCCATCCAGTAAACGAAGCCGAATGCCGCCCCGATGACGATCAGGGTGAATATTCCGACGATGGTGTAATTTGCCTTTGTTTCCATGGCTATCCGTCACTCCCCGGAATGTGTTGCGTGCCATCGGGAAGAACGACGGCACGTGCCCGCTTTCCGCGGAAATATGATTGAACCCAAGGATCGTCGCTCTCGAACATTTCCTCGAGTGTGCCTTCTACGGCAACTTTTTTATTGCCCAGAACGGCTATGCGGTCACAGACCGAAAACAGGCTGTCGAGATCGTGCGTCACCATGTAGACGGTCAATCCCAACGAATCACGCAGTCTCGCAATCAACATATCGAATTCAGCAGCGCCGATCGGGTCAAGCCCGGATGTCGGCTCGTCCAGAAAAACAAGATCGGGATCGAGCGACAATGCGCGCGCCAGCGCCGCGCGCTTGATCATGCCGCCTGACAGCTCGGACGGATATTTGTCTGCGGCATCAGCTGCCAGACCCACCATCTCGATTTTCAACGCGGCTAGCTCGTCCATCAGCGCCTGTGGCAAGTCCAGATATTCGCGCATTGGAAGCTGGATGTTCTCTTTGACAGTCAGGCCGGAAAACAATGCACCTTGCTGGAAAAGAACGCCAAGGCGCGTGTCCAGACCCATACGCTCGTCTTCCGTCGCCTTGTCGTAATCTGTTCCAAGAATTTTGATTGTACCGGCCTGGCGGGGAAGCAGGCGCAAAACCGCCCGCATCAAAACGGACTTACCGGCACCAGACGGACCGATAAAGCCGAGAATTTCGCCACGGTAGACGTCGAGATCAAGATTATCGAGAACGACCTTGTCGCCAAACGCAACGGTCACGCCTTCAACCGAGAGAATGACTTCCCGGTCTTTCTTGCTGTTGTCTGTCTTTACGGCCTGGTCCTGCACATCCTCTCCTTAAAAATCGATGGCTGCATAGAAGATGGCGAACACACCATCGACCAGGATCACAACAAAAATGGACTTTACCACGGACGAAGTCACGTGCTGACCAAGCGACTCAGCGCTTCCGCCAACCTTCATGCCCTCGACCGCGGCCACGATGCCGATGATCAGCGCCATGAACGGTGCCTTGATCATGCCGGATGCGATGGTGGAAATTTCCACCGCAGAATGCAGACGGGAAAGGAACACTTCGAATGTGATGCCTGAATACAGCAGCGAAACGACGGCAGCCCCGAACAGCGCCGCAAAGTTGGCGATGATGGTCAGAAGCGGAAGCGCGATCGTGAGCGCCACGAGGCGTGGGAACACCAGAACGCCGACCGGATTGAGCCCTATAACCTTCAGCGCGTCGATTTCCTCTCGCATTTTCATGGAGCCGATCTCGGCCGTGATCGCGCTTCCCGAGCGACCGGCGATCATGATCGCAGTCAGCAAAACGCCGATTTCACGAAGCTGCAAGATGCCGACGAGGTCGACCACAAACACTTCCGCACCGAAGTAACGCAGCTGAAACGCACCCTGCTGGGCAATGATCGCGCCGATGAGAAACGACATCAACAGGATGATCGGCACAGCGCGCACGCCCATATGGTCGATCTGGTTGACGATGGCAGCAGGTGAAACACCGCGCCCTCGCCCAAGCTTCATCTGTGCGCCGCGCACGGCAGAGCCCAGAATATACATGCCTGCCAGGAAATCGGCGCCTGCCTGCAAGACGTTCTTGCCTACGGGGTCGAATATCCGCTCGACGACACCCTTTTTATTGGTCTCCTTGGGCGGCAATGGTGCCTCATCCGGCAGAGCCGTGATGATGCCTTCAACCCGCTCATTGCCTTCAAATACGACCTCAGTACCGGCCTGTTCCAGGCGGTAGCGCATGCGGCGTAAGAGCCATGCACCCGTGGTATCGATATCATCCACATCGGCAAGATCGACCGAGATTGAGCCGTTCGCTGCAGATCTTTCGATCTTCTCGATGTCGGCAAGGACAGGATGGATGTTGGCATTACGCCAGGAACCGCTCAAAACGTAACGCGCGTTCTCGGCCTCAGCGTTGTCATCGGCTGAGATTGATGCAGGTTTCGCCCGTTGTTTAGTCTGAAGTTCTTGCATCTTGCTCCAAGCGAATGCAGCGTCTTAAAGATTCTGTAACGATTCATATCGACTGCCGGATCAGCAAGCCACTGCCCTGCGGATGAAAACGGGTGATTTTTCGTCTGTTTACAGGTTTATTCATCACCTCTAAGGCAATTTTCATGCGTCGTTACCTTGAAGCCACAGCAGAGACGTTCCCGATTGCCGGAAGTTTCACCATATCGCGGGGCAGCCGAACCGAGATTCGTGTCGTGCGCTGCACACTTCATGACGGTGACGCCAAAGGCGTTGGTGAATGCGTGCCTTACGCTCGTTATGGGGAAACCATCGAGGGTGTGATTGCGGATATCCGTGCAGTCGCTGATGCCGTGGCTAACGGTCTGGACAGGCACACGTTGCAACACACGATGAAACCGGGCGCGGCGCGCAATGCCGTGGACTGCGCCCTGTGGGACCTGGAGGCAAAGCTTAGCGGTAAAGGCGTCGCAGAAGCGATATTACGTGGACCCGCCCATCCAATTGTGACCGCCTATACGATTTCGCTCGGTGACGCAGATACCATGGCCGCCAAAGCTGCCGAAAACGCCCATCGCCCGCTTCTGAAGATCAAGACGGGAACCGAAGACGACGAGGCTCGCCTCCGCGTCGTGCGCGCAGCCGCGCCAACGACAGCGATCATCATCGACGCCAATGAGGGATGGAGAGAAGACAATCTCGAACATCACCTTGCCATCGCGGCTGAACTGGGTATCGCTTTGATCGAGCAGCCCTTACCCGCCGGCATGGACCATATGCTGTCACGTATATCGAGGCCCGTTCCGATCTGCGCGGATGAAAGCGTACATCTCACAGCCGATCTGGCATCGCTCCGCGACCGTTACGATGCCATCAACATCAAGCTCGATAAAACAGGCGGACTGACCGAAGCGCTGATCATGAAGCGCGAGGCGGAGCGGCTTGGCTATACCATCATGGTGGGATGTATGCTCGGCACATCGCTCGGCATGGCGCCCGCTGTGTTACTGGCGCAGGACACGGCCTTTGCCGATCTCGATGGCCCATTACTGCTGGCGCGCGATCACCTCCCCGGACTGGTCTACGACGACTCGATTGTCCATCCCCCAGAGCCACAACTCTGGGGTTGACGGAAACCGACCTGCTTTAGGCTGCGTATTTGCCGATGAGCTTGGGAAAAGCGACCGGCTCCAGTTCGCCAACGCTGTGCTCTTCGGTCTGTTGATCCGACTTCATCCAGGTGATCAGTTCGAACGTGCCGTCCATCGTCTCGACGACCGCCGTGCAGCTTTCCACCCAGTCGCCGGTGTTGATGTAGCGGATACCGTCGATATCCTCCATCACCGCATGATGAATATGTCCGCAGATGACGCCGTCCACATTGTTGCGGCGCGCTTCGTCCGCCACCACGCGCTGGAACTCGCCGATGAAATTGACGGCATGCTTGACCTGGAGCTTCGCCCAGGCTGAGAACGACCAGTAAGGAAGCCCAATGCGGCGACGAACGGCCGCCAGCAGAACGTTGACGGCAATCGCAGCATCGTAGGCCCAGTCACCCAGATAGGCCAGAAGACGGGCGTTACGGACCACCACATCGAACTCGTCGCCGTGAATGACGAGGTATTTCTTGCCATCGGCGGCTTCGTGGATCATCCGCTCGGCCACTTCGATACCACCGAAATGGGTGCCCGGAAATTCACGAAGGAATTCGTCGTGGTTGCCAGGAATGTAAACGATGCGCGTTCCCTTGCGGGCCTTGCGCAGCAGCTTCTGGACAACGTCGTTGCAGCCCTGCGGCCAGTACCAGTTGCGGCGCAACCGCCAGCCATCGATGATGTCGCCGACAAGAATGATGGTCTCGGCTTCATGATAGCGCAGGAAATCCAAGAGGAAATCCGTCTTGGCGGCTTTCGATCCAAGATGCACGTCTGAAATGAAGAGTGTTCTGAACTGTTTGGCTTCGCTTTGCCCGGCCATGGAACTGTTCCCCCTGTACTCGGCAATCCTCATCAATGGAAAAACAGACTCGTGTTTCAGCAAGATGACAATGCTGCCATTGCGCATGCGAAACCGGCGTTTGAGCACAAGCAAAAGTACCGACTTTGCCTGGAACAGGTAAAATAAACGGCTGTACGCACAAGCTGATTGTTGTATGCAAAGGCCTCCAAGAAACTTGAAATAAGCGGTGACAGAATGAGTTCTCAGGAAACGGGCAACACGAAAAACACCAACGCCAACGCGGATCTGGAAGAACAGGCGCTTTTCTATCACCGCTATCCGCGTCCCGGAAAACTGGAAATCCAGGCGTCCAAACCGCTCGGCAACCAACGCGATCTGGCACTTGCCTATTCGCCCGGCGTTGCTGCGCCTTGTCTTGCCATTCACGAAAATCCTGAAATGGCTGCCGAATATACCGCGCGCGCCAATCTGGTCGCCGTGATTTCCAATGGCACCGCAGTTTTGGGCCTCGGCAATATCGGCCCTCTCGCCTCCAAGCCAGTCATGGAAGGCAAAGCGGTTCTGTTCAAGAAATTTGCAGGCATCGACGTCTTCGATATCGAAATCGACGCACCTGGTATCACCGACATGGTCTCGACCATTTCGGCGCTGGAGCCGACCTTTGGCGGCATCAACCTTGAAGACATCAAGGCGCCCGAATGTTTCGAAGTGGAGCGTCAGCTTCGCGAAAAAATGAACATCCCGGTATTTCATGATGACCAGCACGGTACCGCCATCATCGTCGCTGCGGCGGTCACCAACGCACTGGAACTGGCAGGCAAAACAATCGGTGATGTCAAGATCGTTGCATCCGGTGCGGGTGCGGCGGCCCTCGCCTGCCTCAACCTGTTGGTGGTGCTGGGTGCAAAACGCGAAAACATCTGGGTTCACGATATCGAGGGCCTCGTCTACGAAGGACGAAACAGCCTGATGGACGAGTGGAAAGAGGTCTATGCGCAAAAGACCGACAAGCGCGTTCTCAATGAAACCATCGATGGCGCCGATGTTTTCCTCGGTCTTTCCGCGGCAGGTGTCCTGAAGCCGGAGCTTCTGGCCCGCATGGCGGAAAAGCCGCTCATTCTGGCGCTGGCCAATCCCAACCCGGAAATCATGCCGGAACTGGCCCGCACCGCGCGCCCGGACGCCATGATCTGCACCGGCCGCTCGGATTTTCCGAATCAGGTCAACAACGTTCTCTGCTTCCCTTACATCTTCAGAGGTGCACTGGATTGCGGCGCGACAACCATCAACGAAGAAATGAAGATGGCAGCCGTCCACGCGATTGCCGAACTGGCGCGCGAGGAAGTCTCGGAGGTCGCAGCGAAGGCCTATAGTGACGAAACGCCGATCTTTGGCCCCAACTACCTCATCCCGTCGCCGTTCGATCCGCGCCTGATCCTGCGCATTGCGCCAGCCGTTGCGCGTGCCGCTGCCGCAAGCGGTGTGGCTGCGCGCCCCATAACGGATTTCGACGCCTACCTCGACCAGCTCAACCGTTTCGTCTGGCGCTCGGGCTTCATCATGAAACCCATCTTCAATCTGGCGAAGACGGCAGAAAAGAAGCGCATCATCTTTGCTGAAGGCGAAGACGAACGCGTGCTGCGCGCCGCCCAGGTCTTGTTGGAGGAAGGCACAGGCGTGCCGATCCTCATCGGCCGTCCGCAGATCATCGAAACACGCCTCAAGCGCTTCGGTCTTCGCATTCGCCCGCACGCGGATTTTGCGGTGGTCAACCCTGAAGACGATCCGCGCTACCGCGAGTATGTTGATGACTACTTCGCTCTGGTCGGTCGCGCCGGCATCAACCCGGAAGCGGCGCGCACCATCGTTCGCACAAACAGCACCGTCATCGGCGCTCTCTCGGTCAAGCGTGGCGAAGCAGATGCACTGATCTGTGGTCTGGAAGGCCGCTTCGATCGTCACCTGCGCGACGTCAACCAGATTATCGGCAAACGCGAGGGCGCACACACATTCGGCGGTCTCAGCTTGCTCATTACCCAGCAGGGCGCAATCTTCCTCACGGACACCTTCGTCAATTACGATCCCACGTCTGAAGACATCGCGGAACTGGCAATCCTGGCGTCCAGGGAAATCAAGCGTTTTGGAATAACACCGAAGATCGCTCTCGTCAGCCACTCGAATTTCGGCTCGCGCGATTCCGAAAGCGCGCGCAAGATGCGCCGCGCCCTTCAGCTGGTGCGCGACACCGCGCCGGAACTGGAAATCGATGGTGAAATGCAGGGCGGCTCGGCGCTGTCGGAAATCCTGCGCAAGCGGGCCATGCCCAATAGTGCTCTGTCGGGGGAAGCGAACCTGCTGGTTTTCCCGAACCTCGATTCGGCCAACATCACCCTCGGCGTCGTGCGCACCATGACCGAGGGTCTGCATGTCGGCCCTATCCTGCTCGGTTCAGCCATGCCCGTCCACATTCTGTCACCAACGGTGACATCGCGTGGTGTGGTCAACATGGCGGCCCTTGCAACAGTTCAGGCTTCACACCCTTCTGTGTAAGTCCGGGTTAACGCAATTTTGAACTGGTTGTTGCCGCTTTGCGGCCCAGCCTTATGTTATCCTGAACGCATATTCGTGGTTTGCATTCGGCTGACGACGATCAACAGGGTATGGCACGCATGTTTACGGGCCGGAAACGGACAGACCATTGATCTCGCGCCGAGGCCGATTGATCGGCACCCTTTCAGCGGTTCTGTTCGCCGTTCCCCTGTACGCGCAGACTAACGACGTCTGCGGTGATCTGCGGGCTGAGTTGAATCAACCCACGCGCATCATGGGAAATACGGCGGAAGTGCGCCGTTATGCAAGCGCGCTGGCCCAGCAGAACATCATCATTCGCCGGATCCGGAACGATATGCGTGGCTATGGCTGCTCCTCTGGCAGCGTGATTGTCTATGGAAATCCGAACGCGCAGCTCTGCGGCGAAATCGGCGATGCGCTGGCGCAGGCTGAAGCTGAACGCGCCATGATTGCAGAAGACCGCGATCGTATGCTGGCCGCACGGCAGGCAGACAACGCCCAAAATAGTCGCCAAAACATCCTGGCCGCTCTCGAAGAAAATGGCTGCTTCGACGAGCAGCCACCGTCCCTGGCCTCGACCGACCCCTCGCAAGACCCCGATATGCGTGGCTCCGGTGATCCGTTCAATCAACCCGATAATTCGGATTACGCCCCCTCGCCGGACATGCCCATGCAAGGTGGCCTGAGAACGCTCTGTGTGCGAACCTGTGACGGCGCGTTCTTCCCGATTTCATCGGATGCGACACCACTGGATTTCCGCGATCAGGCGGCGCAATGTCAGCGCATGTGCCCAGGCACGCAGACGGAATTGTTCTACCACGCGCTGGAGGGCCAGGAGAGTTCGGACATGGTTTCGGCCAAGACCGGCCAGCCCTATGCGTCCATGCCGACGGCCTTTGCCTACCGCAACAACCCCAGTTCAAGCCGCGCACCGTCCTGCAGCTGCAATATGGCAGCCTATCAGGACCAGATGAAAAAGCAGGACGAACAGGCGAAAGCCCCGCAATCCACTGCCTTGCAGAATGGCTCCAGCAGCATCACCACCATCACGTCACCGAAGAGTGACGCCACGACCAAACCCGCTGACAGCAAGACAGACCTCAAGGTCGAGGCGGCACCCGTGCCAGAGCGGGATTATGACCCATCAAAGAACAAGGTTCGCATGGTGGGTCCACAATTCCTGCCCGAGGAGCAAAGCCGCATCGACCTGAAAAACCCCGCACTGGAGGGTGCACAGCCTCAGCAGCAATAGGAGCCCTTCACGTTGCTCCCCAGCGGTCCCGAAACACCAGTTCGTCCAGCGGCAGGCGCTGGCGCCAGCCTTTCACCGCCAGTTCCGGCTCGCCATAGAGCGTCTCGACATGACCGACGCACAGCCATGCGACGATTTCGATGTGCGGCGGTATATCAAGGATGTCGCGGATATCATCGTCGTGGAAGATACTCACCCATCCCACACCAACGCCCTCCGCGCGCGCCGCCAGCCACAGGTTCTGAATAGCGCAAACTGTAGAATACACATCCATGCGCGGATTGTGTGTTCGACCAAGGACGACATCTCCTCCACGCGTCGGATCGCAGGTCACGCAGATCGACAGCGGCGCCTTGCGTATACCTTCCAGCTTCAGGTTGCGGTAAAGCGCCCGCTGCTCTTCCCCGAACATGTCAGAGGCTTCTGCATTGGCACGCGAAAAGGCCTCCCACACGCGCTGCTTCACCTTCCCGTCCGTGACAAGTGTGAAATTCCATGGCTGCATGAACCCGACTGACGGCGCGGCATGTGCAGCTTTCAACAAATTGCCGATCAACTCGTCCGAAAGA
This sequence comes from Rhizobium skierniewicense, assembly GCF_014196515.1. Classification (GTDB taxonomy): domain Bacteria; phylum Pseudomonadota; class Alphaproteobacteria; order Rhizobiales; family Rhizobiaceae; genus Agrobacterium; species Agrobacterium skierniewicense. Next base: position 40,857 of record NZ_JACIDV010000013.1, read on the forward strand.
GGCTCTGGCAGAAACTGGTCACGCACATCGCGTCGCGTTTCGATGGCGCGGTAGACGGCTTGCTTGTCGGCATCGGAAAATTCCTCAGCTGACACGAGCGCGTGGTCGAAGTCGTCCTGTTGCATCGTCAATCCCCAACAATGCTAGGGTCAGCCGAAAACACGGCTCACCTTCAAAACCTGCCGCTGTCCATGCGGTTCGGTCTATCGCATCAGGCCGGTCTTCTGACTCGGGTTCAACCGCATGTCACCGCCTTCCCGATCATCTCAGTGGCACATGGTCACACGCGTCCCCCTTACAGCGTTGGGCACGTCGCGGATTTTCACCGCATTCCCGATTCTCCTGCCCAAAGGCAAGCACCTGATCGGTGGGTTATGGCTGGCGTCACCCACTAATGCAATCCTCATTTCAAAGCGTGACAGGAACCCAGATACCGCCTGTGCATTCTAGCCTTCATATGATGGAGGAAGCATGATGAATGACGACACGCAACTGCGCGAGAAAATTGGCCAGGATCTCGACACACTTCACAGCAACGAAAGTCCAAAATCCATTTTCGAAATCGCAAATGATTACCTGCTGGGAAATCCAGACCTGAAACGCCTGACGGTCGAGGACATCATCAAGGAAGAAGCCGACAAGCGCGGTATTGAAATCCATTGATTTCAGCAGATATAGTGAGGATGCAACTGATCCGGGTGGCCCTATCGCCGTGAACATAACCATCGCAATCTGTCTACTGGTTGTCGCAATGGTTGTGGCCGCAATGGCATTCGCGTCCCGCCACCGTGATAAGGTCATCGTCAAGATCGCATCCACTGCATTGCCGACGGACGATAATGCGACCTCGCTTGACCGTCACTGGACGGACATAAGCTGTGGACGCGAGGAGCCGAACGCGCTGTCACTCGTGCAATCCAATCTCGGTGCCTTCGCGGCCCGCGTCGGATCTGCACGCGCGGCTGGCCGAAGCCTCGATCTTATGTACTACATGTGGAACGCGGATCTTACCGGCCAGTTGATGATGCGGGAGATCATAGCAGCTGCTGATCGCGGCGTGCGCGTGCGCCTGCTTCTGGATGATCTAGGCGTGTCCATTCCGGACCGTGCCTTTCATGCCATCGACAGCCATCCCAACATCGAACTGCGTCTGTTCAACCCCACCAAAGCGCGGGAAAACGTGTTCCGCCGTGGGTTGGAAATGGTTCTGCGGTTTCGCAGCGTCAACCGGAGAATGCACAACAAGGCATGGATTGCCGATGGCAGGGTCTTGATCGTCGGCGGGCGCAATATCGGAGACGCCTACTTCGATGCAGCGGAACAGGCGAATTTTAGGGATTTCGATGTCATAGCCCATGGCAAATGCTTAGTACAGGCTGAAGAAATCTTCGATGACTACTGGAACAGCGCCGTTGCCGTCCCGGTCAGGTCGCTGCTCGCAAGGCGCCCCAATAAACTTGCCAAACTCCGTCGCAGGATGGACGCGCTGGCGGCCGGAAGCGCGGCACGACCCTATCTAGATCGGGTGGAAAGCCAGCACAATTCCGGCAACTTCCTCAATTCCGACAAGCTGCATTGGGTGGAAACCGTGCAAGTCGTTGCCGATCCGCCGGAGAAAGCGGCCGGCAAGCGCCGTCATGGCCATAACTACCTGATGGAAACGCTGCTGCCCATCATGGACGAAACGACGACCAAGCTGCGGATTACCTCGCCTTACTTCATTCCCGGCCTCAAGGGCGTCGAAACCCTGTCCCGCTTGTCGGCAAATGGCGTTTCGGTTTGCGTCTTGACGAACTCACTCGCGGCAACCGATGTCGCTGCTGTCCACGCCGGATATTCGCGCTACAGACGCCCGCTCCTTATAAACGGCATCAAAATCCATGAGTTGCGCGCGCTTGCCGACCAGAACTCGTCATTTTCCCTTCGCGGTTCAGGCCAGGCCAGCCTGCACACCAAAGCGTTCACGCGTGATGGCGAGATGGGGTTCATCGGATCCCTGAACTTCGACCCACGCTCGATGTCGCTGAACACCGAAATGGGCGTGCTGTTCACGTCGCCCCGGCTCGTCGAGGAAATGGACGCGATCTTCAAAGATGAAATCCGTCAGGAAATGAGCTTTGAGTTGACGCTCAACCAACGTCACAACGTCGTCTGGAATGGCGTCGTAAGAGGCAGGCCGCAACACTATACCAGCGAGCCCTACGCAAGCCTGAGCCGCCGAGCCATGGCCATCGTAATGGGTATATTGCCGCTCGAATCCCAGCTGTGACAAAAAACATCAAATGAGAATGATCCAATCGGGCGCTCACGCATTTTAGAGAGAGTTAAAATTCAGGAGACCTCGATGTTCATCGCGCCGCCAGAGCCGAAAACCAGCCGTAAAATCGCAGAGATGTATGAAAACGCCAGGGATACCCACGGCTATCTGCCGAACATGTATCAGGCGTTTGGGCATCGTCCAGAGGTGATGGAAAGCTGGAGCGCGCTTCTGGTCAGCCTGCGCGGCAATATCGAGCCGAGACGATACGAACTGGTGACGCTGGCTGCTGCCCGGGAACTACGCTCATCCTACTGTATGCTGGCTCACGGGGCCGTTCTGGCCAGAGAAGGTGTCTCCGGCAGCGAGCTGGAAGCAATCATTGATGGTGGCGACGACGCGCCCCTCGATGAACAGGAACGGGCCATCATGGTTTTTGCGACCAAAGTTGTACGCGATGCAACCTCGATCACCCAAGACGATATCGACATGCTGAAAACACATGCTCTGACTGACGCTGAAATATTCGACATCGTCGCAGCCGCCGCCGCGCGTTGCTTCTTTTCGAAGACGCTCGATGCGCTGGGAACGTCGCCAGACCAAGCCTATGTCGACAGGCTTGGTCCGCAACTCTCGGAAAAACTCGCCATGGGCAGACCGATAGAGCAGGACGCCTGAGCGCCCCACATTTTCTCCGTCAGGCGGCGGCTTTCGCGTTCAGCGTTCTCGCGGACTTGATCTGCACGAGCGTATCCAAGTTCTGGTTCACGCGGCAGTAGAACTCTTCATCGATGAACGGACGCAACATGAAGTCGTTTCCGCCAGCCTTCAGGAAACGCGCGGACAGAAGCCTGTTGGTTGACGAGGAGACGCCGATGATGCGCAACTCGTGCGAGCCGCGCATGGTGCGGATACGACGTGTGAGCTCGAAACCATCGATGTCGGGCATGTTGTAATCCGTGACCACCAAACCAATGTCAGGATTGTTCTTGAGAATCTCCAGCGCCTTCGCACCGCTTTCGGCGAGGCTGACACGGAAATTGTAGCGCTTCAGGCGGCTGGAAAGAAGAGCGCGCGCTGTCGGGCTATCGTCGACGATGAGGACGTGATGGCGATGGTTGGTGAGGAACCTGCAAACCGATTCGGTCAGCATATCGACCGCAAATACATTGTCCTTGAGGATGTAGTCGACAACTTCCTTGGTGATGAGTTTTTCGCGCGTGTCTTCATGAAAGGTGCTGGTGAAGACGATCGTCGGGATCGAGAGATCGACAAGATACTCTAGAGCCTCACCGTTTTCCGCACCGGGAAGATTGATGTTGGAGATTGCAAGGGTGACTTCCTCAGAAGAACGCTCGTAGCACTCCTGCAATTCCTCGAAGTTACGGCAAACCTCGACGCTCAATCCAAGTAATTCCTTGAGGCGTGCGCCGATCATCTGGGTAAAGACATTGGAATCCTCAGCAAGCAATATCCGTGTGTCGTGAAATGGCACGCCAGCATACTGCATGCCTGTAATTCCCAGAAAATTCATAATACCCCCAAAACTCTTATAGCCTTGGAATGCAATATAAATGCAGGTGTTTTAAGAACAATTAATTGCGGAATTGACGTTTGAGCTATGGTTACCTTTTGGCAAATGAGAAAATTTCGCTCACGCCCTCATCAGCTTGAGTGTTTTCATGACTTTTTCAAAGTCATAGGGCTTTGAGAAGAAGATGCTGCGATCTGGCAAATCTTCGTCATCCGGTCTGTAATGACCCGAGGTAAGAACTATTCCCAGGGGCACGATGCTGCGTCTCGCCCAATTGGCGAGAGCAACGCCGTCCATTTTTCCCGGCATATCCACGTCCGTGAAGAGAACCTTGATGTCTGGGCGGGCCTGCAGGATTTCGACAGCCTCATCCGAATCGCATGCCTCGATCGCATCGAAGCCAGCGTCTTCCACGAGATCCACCGCCATCATGCGAAGCAGCGGGTCATCTTCTACAACCAGCACAACGTGTCTGGCGATTGGATTTCTCTGTCCCATGGATCAAACCACCTGTTTTCATACACGAGTGTCGTGTTCCAAATTGAAACGATTACCCTTGGGTTGAATAACGCAGTGGCAGAGACACGGTTCCTTCGAAATGCGCGGAATGACCCGGAATTGCGGGCTTTTGTCACCGGCAGCGCATGTGATGCCGATCTATTTTAGTGCTAATATCCTTTACACAGAACGGGTTAGTCCACCGTCTACACGCAGGTTCTGGCCGGTTATATATCCCGCGCCATCGGACGCTAGAAATGCGACAGTCGCCGCTATTTCCTCGCTTTTTCCATAGCGTTGCATCGGCACCATGTCCCGGCGCTCATCGTGCGCCGGGAGGCTATCGATCCACCCCGGCAGGACGTTATTCATGCGAACATTGTCAGCGGCGTAGGTATCCGAGAATATCTTGGTAAAGGCTGCGAGGCCCGCCCTGAAGACAGCCGACGTGGGAAACATGTCGCTGGGCTCGAACGCCCAGGCCGTCGATATGTTGATGATGGCTCCTGACTTTTGCTGCACCATTGTAGGCGCCACAAGGCGGGTCGGACGGATGACATTCATCAGGTAGACATCAAGGCCTGCATGCCATTGCTCGTCCGTAATATCGAGTATCGGCGCGCGGGGACCGTGTCCTGCACTGTTTACAAGGACATCGATGCGTCCAAACGTTTCGAGCGTCAGATCGATCAGTCGTTGTAGGTCGTCAGCGGATTGGTTCGAACCTGTAACACCAATGCCACCCAGTTCAACAGCCAGGGATTCACCCTTGCCTGACGATGAGAGGATCGCGACCTTGTAACCGTCATCCGCCAACCGCTTGGCAACAGCGGCCCCCATGCCACTGCCACCTGCCGTTATCACCGCCACTCTCTCGTGCGTCATCATACTCTCCCATTGTTATCGGGAAGAGCCTATCGTCATTTACTGATAAGTTCGAACCAAAATCACTTGTGACAGAGTTCAACAAAACTGCACGCGGTTCGAAAACCTATTTCAGCCAGCCCCCGATACGCCCGACGGCTTCCGCAATGTCCGACTCCGAACCCGCATAGGAAAAGCGCATGGCACGATGGCCCTCGACGGGATCGAAGTCGAGGCCAGGGGTAGCGGCGACATCGATTTCCGCCAACATCAGCTTTGCGAACTCCATACTGTCGTTTGAGTAGCGGCTGACATCGACATAGGCGTAGAACGCACCGTCCATCGGCGACACCAATGGCAGCCCAAGCTCCGGCAAACGGCTCAGAAGAAAGTCGCGGTTGGTGCGATAGCTTTCCTTATAGACATCGAGCTCTTCCTCGGCAGAAAAGGCAGCAGTCGCGGCGAGCTGTGAAAGCTCTGGTGCCGAGATATACATGCTCTGCGCCAGACATTCGATCGGACGGATCAGCGTTTCCGGCAGAACCATCCAGCCGATGCGCCATCCGGTCATGCAATAGTATTTCGAGAAGGAGTTGATAACCACGGCGTTATCGCTGATCTCGACGGCACTCGTCTCCTCCCCCACGAAAGTCAGTCCGTGATAGATTTCATCCGAGATGAACGTGATATTGCGGCTGTCACAATAGGTAATCAGCCGCTTCAGCGCCTCGCGTCCGGTCACGGTTCCTGTGGGATTTGCAGGACTTGCCAGAAGCACGCCTTTGAGCTTGCGCCCCGCTCTGGTTTCTGCCCGCTCGAGGCTCGCTGGTGTCAGCGTGTAGCCCGTCTCGGCGGTAACCGGGACTTCAACGACCGTCAGACCCAGTGCTTTGAGAATGTTGCGGTAGGCTGGATATCCAGGGCGCGCGATGGCGACCGCGTCCCCCACATCGAACAAGCCGAGAAATGCCAGATTGAAAGCCGCAGAAGATCCGGTTGTCACCGCAATGCGTGCGGGATCGATGATCGTTGCGTGGCGTAGCCTGTAACTCGTTGCGATGACCTCGCGCAATTCACGCAAACCCAAAGCATCGGTGTAGCCAATCCGTCCGTGCTTCAAAGCCGCCTCTGCCGCGTCTAGCGATGCCTTCGGCGCCGCATGGGATGGCTGGCCGACAGCCATGGAAATAACGGGGCGTCCCGCCTGCCTGCGTCTGTTCGCTTCCGCCAGAACATCCATGGCATGGAATGGCTCAACCGCGCTTCGCTTGGACAAGGTAATCAAAAATATGCTCTTTCCTGGTATGCCACTGAAAGATGTGCCGCATTATCCCGGCCTTCACAATGACAAGATCGCAACGGAGAAATTTAATTTGCGATATGCCATTTGAATTAAATTAAGGTAATGGCGTGAGGTAAGACATCACACCTGGCCACGACACGACGAGGACCCCATGGCACTTTCCATCAAATCCACAGCCCTTGCCTGCGTGACGGCCCTTTCGACGCTTTTCATCTCCCTGCCCGCGTACGCTCTCGATGATCAGCAGAAGAAAGAGTTCGGCGCGTTCATCAAGGAATACCTGATCGAGAACCCGGAAATCATGCTGGAGGTCCAGGATGCTCTTGAGCGCAAGCAGTACGAAACGCGCAACGCCAAGGCGGCCGATGCGGTTGGAGACAACCAGAAAGCCATCTTCGCGTCCAAATATGATCTGTCTATCGGCAACCCCAACGGCGATGTGACGCTGGTCGAGTTTTTCGATTACAATTGCGGCTATTGCAAACGCGCGATGGGGGACGTGGATACCATTCTCAAAACAGACAAGAACGTCCGCTTCGTCCTCAAGGAATTCCCCATTCTCGGACCCGAATCGGTGGAAGCCCACAAGGTATCGAACGCCATAAAGCTGATCGCACCGGCGAAATATCCCGAATTCCAGCGCACGCTGTTGGGAGGTTCCGGCCGTGCCAACGAAGCAAGCGCCATCGAAGTGGCTGAAGCGCTCGGCATAAAGGAAGCAGATATCCGTAAATCCATGGCTGAAAACTCCAACGATGCACAGGTGAAGGAAGCCTACCAGCTGGCGACAAGTCTCGGCATTACCGGAACCCCCTCCTACATTATCGGCAATGAGGCCGTGTTTGGCGCCGTCGGCGCCGTGCCACTCAAGGAAAAAATTGACAATATGCGCAGCTGCGGCAAAACGACGTGTTCTTAAATAACGCCCCAAACCGGTCATAAAGACCAGAAGATTAAGGACAACGGGTTGTTTGAGCGCTTCGGGGCTTTTCCTTCGTGGTCGTGCGGTCTATAGGTGGCGCTGATTTTTTGACGGAACGGCAAATGAGCAACACAATTTTCGTCCTCAACGGCCCAAATCTCAATATGTTGGGAAAACGGGAGCCCGGCATTTATGGCGGCAAGACGCTGAAGGACATCGAAGCCGACTGCGTGAAGGCTGGCGAAGAGTTGGGCTTTATCGTAGAGTGCCATCAGTCGAACCATGAAGGTGCTCTGGTGGACCTTTTACATGAGGCTGGCGAACGCACCGTTGGTGTCGTCATCAACCCCGGCGCCTATGCACACACGTCCATTGCGTTGCATGATGCGATACGCGCGATCTCTGTTCCTGTGCTGGAAGTCCACATTTCCAACATCCACGCACGCGAGGAATTCCGCCATAAATCGATGATAGCGCCCGCCGCAAAGGGAATGATTTGCGGCTTCGGGCCATATGGCTACATCATGGCGATCAACGCTTTGAAAAACATCACGGCATAAAGAAACAATCAGAAATAGGGTTTGTCATGTCTGAAAAGAAACACGGTATCGACAAAGAACTGATCCGCGACCTCGCGAACATTCTCAACGACACCGACCTTTCCGAGATCGAAGTCGAACAGGACGATCTGCGCATTCGTGTTTCGCGTGCAGCACCGGCCGCACCGATTTATGCGACCGCACCGCAATATGCCCCTGCCCCTGCCGCCGCGCCCGTTGCGGCTGCACCGGCCGTTGCACCTGGCACAGCAGCACCTGCAGCCCCCGCCCGCAACCCGGCCAACACCGTGACATCGCCGATGGTCGGTACCGTTTATCTCTCGTCGGCCCCCGGTGCGCGTCCGTTCATCGAAGTCGGCGCAACGGTCAAGGAAGGCCAAACGCTTCTGATCGTTGAAGCCATGAAGACCATGAACCAGATCCCGGCTACAAAATCCGGCAAGGTCACGGAAATCATCGTCAACGACTCGCAACCCGTAGAGTATGGTGAAGCCCTCGTGGTCATCGAATAAGGGCTGATGTCATGGTATCCAAGATCCTCATCGCCAATCGCGGCGAAATCGCCCTTCGCGTGCTGCGCGCCGCCAAGGAACTCGGCATTCCAACGGTAGCCGTGCATTCTACGGCCGATGCCGATGCCATGCATGTCCGCCTCGCAGACGAAAGTGTGTGCATCGGCCCGCCGCCTTCGCGTGACAGCTATCTCAACATCCACCAGATCGTTGCGGCCTGTGAAATCACGGGTGCAGATGCCGTTCACCCCGGCTACGGCTTCCTGTCTGAAAATGCCAAGTTTGCAGACATTCTCGACGCGCACGGCATCACGTTCATCGGACCCACTGCGGACCACATCCGCATCATGGGCGACAAAATTACCGCCAAGCAGACTGCACAGGAGCTCGGCATTCCCGTCGTTCCCGGTTCAGACGGCGAAGTGAAGCCTGAAAACGCGTTGGAAATCGCCCGCACGATCGGCTTCCCGGTTCTGATCAAGGCGACAGCTGGCGGTGGCGGACGCGGCATGAAGGTCGCGAAGGACGAGTCGGAAGTCGAGGAAGCCGTTTCGACAGCCCGCTCCGAAGCACTGGCCGCTTTCGGCAACGATGCCGTCTACATGGAAAAGTACCTCGGTAAGCCGCGCCATATCGAAGTACAGGTGTTTGGCGACGGTGAAGGCAAGGCCATTCACCTCGGTGAGCGCGATTGCTCCTTGCAGCGTCGCCATCAGAAGGTTCTGGAAGAAGCCAACTCACCAGCGCTCACCGTCGAGCAGCGCATGAAAATCGGCGAAATCTGCGCCGATGCCATGCGCAAGCTGAAGTATCGTGGTGCTGGAACCATCGAGTTCCTGTATGAAAATGGCGAGTTCTATTTCATCGAAATGAACACGCGCCTTCAGGTGGAACACCCGGTGACCGAAGCCATCACCGGCATGGACCTTGTGCAGGAGCAAATCCGCGTCGCCTCAGGCCAAGGCCTTTCGGTCACGCAGGATGAAGTAAAGTTCAATGGCCACGCCATCGAATGCCGTATCAACGCCGAAGACCCGCGCACCTTCGTGCCGTCTCCGGGGACGCTGACCTACTTCCACACGCCCGGCGGTCTTGGCGTACGCGTCGATTCGGGCGCCTACCAGGGTTACAAGATCCCGCCATATTACGACAGCATGATCGGCAAGCTGATCGTGCATGGTCGCAACCGCGATGAATGTATCCGTCGCTTGATCCGCGCACTGGACGAGTTCGTGGTTGACGGTATCAAGACAACCCTTCCGCTGTTTCAGGACCTTCTTCAGAACGAAGACATCTTGAAGGGCGACTACGACATTCACTGGCTGGAAAAATACCTGGCCGGCGACGCGAAGTAAGACATGGGGCGGCGCGGCAGAAATAACGATATTGACGTCGACATTCTGCTGCGCGCCTATTCTATCGGCCTGTTTCCCATGGCCGATTCGGCAGATGATCCGGAACTGTTCTGGGTCGAGCCGGAAATGCGCGGTATCATCCCGCTCGATGACTTCCATATCTCGAAAAGTCTGGCCAAAGCCATCCGTAAAAGTCCGTTCGATATCCGTTTCGACACCGATTTCGAAGGCGTGCTTGCGGGCTGTGCAGAGGAGGCCGACGATCGGCCCAGCACCTGGATCAACGCGACGATCCGCAAACTTTACACTGAGCTCCACGAGATCGGCCACGCCCACAGCGTCGAAGCGTGGGACGGTGACGAGCTTGTCGGCGGTCTCTACGGTGTTTCGCTGGGCTCAGCCTTCTTCGGCGAAAGCATGTTTTCCAGACGCACCAATGCCTCCAAAATTTGCCTTGTCACTCTGGTCGAGCACTTGCGCGAAAAGGGCTTCACTCTTCTTGATACTCAGTTCACAACCGAGCACCTGAAGACCTTTGGCGCGATTGACGTGCCAAAAGCGGAGTATGCGAAGATGCTCGAGCCTGCGGTCAATCGCCCAAGCGTTTCATTCTGATTCGTTGAATTTATTTGCTGGCCGATGCTGGCGCGGGAACGTCGGATTCCTGCTTGCAGCCGGTCAGCCATACGTCATAGATCGGGTGTTCTACAGCGTTCAGACCCGGGCTGTCCGCAAACATCCAGCCGGTGAAGATGCGCTTGATCTTACGGTCCAAAGTGATTTCATCGACCTCGATGAAGGCATCGATATTCTGCGCTTCGGTATCATCACGGGAATAGCAGACCTTCGGCGTCACCTGAAGCGCACCGAACTGCACCGTTTCGTTCAGGTACACGTCGAACGAAGTGATGCGGCCGGTGATCTTGTCGATACCGGAAAACACCGCGACTCGGTTTTCGATACGGGCAGCGGATGCAGGAGAGACGCTTGCAACAACCGGCAACAGCGCAAGCAGCGAAACAGCCAGTGCACGCAAAGACGTGTTTCGCGTGAAATTTCCCATGTCGAACCGTCTCCAGAAAGATTTTCCGCACCACGAGTGCGGCTTCAACGCCTAAAGGCGGAATGTGGCAAAAGCGGGTGACTTGCCACTCAACATGCAAGGCCGATTACGATGAAAGAGCTGGCACTCGTAGCTCGTTATCAGCTACCGGGCGTCCAGGCATCATAGTCACCCGTTACGCGTGGACGCTCGCCTGCGACAGCCAGAGAACCCTGTGGGCGATAGGCCTGAGATGTGCCGGTCAGGTTGGGCTGATGCGGCTTTTGCCATTCGCGGACCGTGTAGCTTTCCTGGCTTGGTGGCGTATCGGTTCGGTAATGCATCCAGCCGTGCCAGCCTGGAGGAATGGCAGACGCCTCTGCGTAACCATTATAGATGACCCAGCGCCGTGGCATGCCCCAGGATGTGGTTCCGCCCTCGTAATAGGTGTTGCCCAACTCGTCCTGTCCAACCTTCTTTCCGAAGCGCCATGTGTGAAAGCGCGTTCCGATGGTCTGGCCGTTCCACCAGGTGAAGATTTGCGTCAGGAGAGTCTTCATTATCCGTTCCTCGGGCTTGAGTGCACCGCAGCGATTTGATGTGCGCAGCACGGCACAAGCTTATGCCGCCCCGTGCGTCGATTGTCCAGTATTTCCCGTTTCGGTCTCTGCTATTTCAGTTTCATGCTGAACCCGAAATGCCGTTTATCGAACCCTAGCCGCTCGTAAAAGCGGTGCGCATCGAGGCGCATCATGTTCGATCCCAGCTCGATCGTTTTCACACCGCGCTGCGCAGCATCCTCGATACAATGACGGATCATGATAGCACCGATGCCGCGACCGCGCATATCAGCCCGAGTCTGAACCGCTTCGATTTTCATCGTCACAGCACCACGACCGACGAGCTTGGTCAATATCACGGTCTGAAACGTACCGACGACCTCTCCATCCAGTTCCGCCACATAAAGCGTCTCATTGGAAGACACCTCAATGGCGTGAAAGGCCGCCAGATAATCCGGGGTTGCAGCTTCTTCCACCGTGTCACCGTGGCCGCCCACATCATCAGCGGCAAACATCGCGACGAGATGAGGAAGATCCGTTTCTCGCGCAAAACGGATGATGAGATGGTCCAGCGCTCCGGTCATCGGGCCAGCGTCTTTTCCATGGCGATCCCTGGCAGACCCTCAACCCCGGCCATGCGCTCCACTCGATCAACCTCGACGAAACCCAGCCCTTCATAAAAGGCAATGGCAGCGATGTTTTTCGGCTCCACCTCGAGACGCATGATCTCCGCGTCGGGAAAACACGTCTCAAGCTCTGCGAAAATATCGCGCCCCACGCCTTGCCGCTGAAAATGCGGATCGACATAGAGCTGATGGAGCAAAGCCGTTTTCGACATCTTGGCCGACATGGCAGCGTAGCCCATGCCGCCAATCCGCTTTCCATCATCCGCCACCAGAAACTCACCACCCTTTTTCTGCACACGCTCTTTCATCGCTGCCGGAGAATGCCATTGGGTAATCAACTCACTGACCCGCGGCGCTCCATAGATCGCATCGAAGGTGGCATGCCATGTGCGGGCCAAAAGCGCCCTCACCGGCTCGATATCGCGTTCGCTGGCTGTGCGAATGAAGAACACCATGTTCACTCCATCTCAGAATGAAAAAGCCGGGAGGAACCCCGGCATTATCGATACTCGACGTCATCCTCGACTTACCCCAGGGATGACGGACAAAAGGGTTTGGGGCGTTCTCGTCTGCTCGATAAAATTGCCCAACAGGCGAGCCCTATTCCTCGATACCCAACTTTGCTTTCACGAGTTCCTGCACGGCCTGTGGATTTGCCTTGCCGCCGGTGGCCTTCATGACCTGACCGACGAACCAGCCAGCCAATGTCGGCTTTGCCTTGACCTTCTCAACCTGATCCGGGTTGGCAGCAATGATCTCGTCGACGGCCTTTTCAATGGCGCCTGTGTCCGTGACCTGCTTCATGCCCCTGGCATCGACAATCTGCGCCGGGTTGCCGCCCTCGTTCCAGACGATTTCGAACAGGTCTTTGGCGATCTTGCCGGAAATGGTGTTGGCCTTGATGAGATCAATGATGCCGCCGAGCTGATCGGCGGACACAGGTGTCTCTTCGATACCCTTACCGGACTTGTTCAAGGCACCCAGCAGGTCGTTGATAACCCAGTTTGCAGCAATCTTGCCATCGCGGCCTTCAGCGACCAGCTCGTAATAGTCAGCAATCGCCTTCTCCGAAACGAGGATCGACGCATCGTAGACGGAAAGGCCAAGCTCGTTGACGAAGCGCGCCTTCTTGTCGTCCGGCAATTCGGGCAGATCCCGGCTCATCTTCTCGATGAAGGCATCGTCGAATTCCAATGGCAGCAGATCAGGGTCCGGGAAGTAGCGATAGTCGTGCGCGTCCTCCTTGGAGCGCATGGAACGCGTCTCGCCCTTACCGGGATCGAACAGCCGTGTTTCCTGATCGATACTGCCGCCATCTTCCAGAATGGCGATCTGGCGACGGGCTTCATATTCGATGGCCTGACCGATGAAGCGGATCGAGTTGACGTTCTTGATCTCACAGCGTGTGCCGAACTCGTCGCCCGGCCTGCGAACGGACACGTTCACGTCGGCGCGCATGGAGCCTTCGTCCATGTTTCCATCGCAGGTACCAAGGTAGCGCACGATGGAGCGAAGCTTCGTCATGTAGGCTTTCGCCTCGTCAGACGAGCGCATGTCGGGCTTGGAAACGATTTCCATCAACGCCACGCCCGAACGGTTCAAATCGACGTAGGACATGGTCGGATGCTGGTCGTGCATCGACTTGCCCGCATCCTGTTCCAGATGCAGGCGCTCGATGCCGATTTCGATGTCTTCGAAGTTGCCCTGACGATCCGGCCCGAGCGAAATGATGATCTTGCCTTCGCCGACAATAGGGTCCTTGAACTGGGAAATCTGGTAACCCTGCGGTAGATCGGGGTAGAAATAGTTCTTACGGTCAAAGATCGAGCGCTTGTTGATTTGCGCCTTCAGGCCAAGCCCCGTGCGCACGGCCTGCGCCACGCATTCCTCGTTGATCACGGGCAACATGCCTGGCATGGCTGCATCCACGAGCGAAACATTGGAGTTCGGCGAATTGCCGAAGGTTGTGGAGGCACCGGAAAACAGCTTGGAATTGGAGAGGACTTGCGCATGAACCTCCATGCCGATGACGATTTCCCAATCGCCGGTCGCGCCGGGAATGAAGCGTTTCGGGTCTGGTGTGCGCACGTCTACAAGGGTCATATCAAGCTCTTAAGATACGGAATTTCTGTCTATGGTGAGGTAGAACAATTGCCACCGAGGCGCAAGGCTTGTCGCACTGAAGGCGGAGAGCGCCAGGATCGATTGGAGTTGAATACGGAACTTTTACAATTTTCAACTTCACTCACGATATGATGATCCTCGTCTCGGCCCTCGCGGCATATCTCGCCTTCAATATCATCGTCTTTCTGATTTATGGCTGGGACAAGAAAGCAGCCAGACGCGTTGAATGGCGCGTGCGTGAGAGCGTGTTGTTGTGGCTCGCATTTCTGGGCGGTAGCCTGGGCGCGGTTCTGGCGCAACAGCTGCTGCGTCATAAAACCCGCAAACAGCCCTTCCGAACCTATTTGATCTCGATCATCGTTCTGCAAGTCGTCCTGTGTGGCTCTCTTGTCATAATGCCCCATTGGCTCGAAGCGGCACTCAGCACCGTGAATCAAAATTCGAAGCCGTAACCGTCGATTTCCGTATCAAGAAGTTGCTTTTGCAGGCCCACAGACTGGACTTCGCGATCCAGCTTCGTGGAATAGGTCATTGACAGCCAACTGACGCGGTACCCATGTTTGCGAAAAAATGAAACTGCCTGATCGTTTTGTGCATGACTTTCCAGCTTCGCGACGGGCAGGCCACGAACCACGATTTGTCGCTCGACTTCGTCCAAAAGAACTGCGCCTACGCCTTGCCGCTGGTAGACTGGATCGACCCAGAAATCTGTAATCGTCTCGTCAAAATTTTCGCGCGCGGCCCAGCCAACCACAACATCGGCCGCCTGCGCCAAAGTGATGCAACGCCATGACGAATGCGAGAAATTCTCGAACGACGCTCGCGCATTGTCACGCAGGACGTCCGTTATGCCAATCGCCGATGCGGCGTTCGCCCACGCTCGCAGGCCAATGGCAGCAAGCACGGTCGCGTCCCCCTCCCGCGCTGGGCGAATACTGAGCAAAATGCGTCTCCATGTGTGATCCGACCATAAAACGCGATCCCATGAAAAAAGCCACCGCCTTTTGGCGATGGCCTCTTCTCAATCCAGACGATATCGCAGTGATCAGGTCCGTTCGATGCGGATGACCTGCGGCTCGTTGACCAGATATTTTTCGCTCTTGATGGCTTTGACCGCCTTGCGGATCGCATCTTCCATCGTCGCATGCGTGACGAGAATAATGGTCTGTGGCCCGCCCTCGGTGTGAACACGCGAATGCTGGACGATGGATTCCAGCGAGATATTGTTTTCCGCCATCCGCGTCGCGATGCTGGCGAAAACGCCAGCCTTGTCCTTCACCGTCAAGCGGATGAAATAACCGCCCTCGTGGCTCTTCATCTTGGCACGCCGATATTCGCTCAGCGATTTCGCCGGACGACCGAGCACCGGCACCTGCTGAACGCCCGGACGGCTCTTGGCAATGTCAGCGATGTCACCCAAGACAGCAGAGGCCGTGGCGTTGCCGCCTGCCCCCGGACCGACCATCAGCAACTCGCCCAGAATATCCGATTCGACGGCCACGGCATTTGTGACGCCATCGACTTGCGCAATAACGGAGTCCAGCGGCACCATGGTGGGATGGACGCGCTGCTCGATGCCGGATTCGGTCACATGCGCCACACCGAGAAGCTTGATGCGATACCCCAGGTCAGACGCCGCCTGAATATCTTCGATGGTGATGTTGGATATACCTTCGAGATAAATGTCATCGGCCGAAATCTTGGAGCCGAAGGCCAGCGTCGTCAGGATCGCAAGCTTGTGGGCGGTATCGTTGCCCTCAATGTCAAAGGCAGGATCGGCCTCGGCATATCCCAGCCGCTGCGCTTCCTTCAGGCAGGCCTCGAAAGACAGGCCTTCCTTCTCCATCTTGGTCAGGATGTAATTGCAGGTGCCGTTCATGATGCCGTAAATGCGCGACACATGGTTGCCGGTGAGCGATTCGCGCAAGGCCTTGATGATGGGAATGCCGCCAGCCACCGCGGCTTCAAAGTTGAGCAAAGCGCCCTTCTCTTCTGCCATCACGGCAAGCTCGACACCATGTTTGGCCAGCAATGCCTTGTTGGCCGTCACGACATGGATGCCGCGCGCCAAGGCTGCCCGAACGGCCTTCTCGGCAGCGCCCGAGGCGCCCCCGACCAATTCGACAAAAACATCGATCTCGGCTTTTTTTGCCATGTCTTCCGGCGTATCAAACCAGGTGATACCGGCGAGATCCAGACCGCGATCACGCGAACGATCGCGTGCGCTGACGGCGATAATCTCGATTGCGCGTCCACAGGTAATCGCAAGTTCCTTGCTTCTCTGCTGGAGGATGCGCACGAGCGAAGAGCCGACGGTGCCGAGTCCCGCTATGCCGATTCTCAATGAATCTGCCATTGGTCTGTTCCTGATTTGCTGACGTGGAGAGGTGGCCTGAACAGGCCACCCGGTTGGGTGCCCTTAACGATGGGCGTTGAGCGAAACGACGTTGTGCAACGTATCGTCCGCGCTCGACAGGAAGCGCTTCAAATTGCGCGCCGCCTGACGAATTCGATGCTCGTTTTCCACTAGCGCGAGGCGAACGTAGTCGTCGCCCATCTCGCCAAAACCGACGCCGGGAGCAACCGCGATATCGGCCTTCTCCACCAGGAGCTTGGAAAACTCCAGCGAGCCGAGGTGACGGAATTTTTCCGGAATTTTCGCCCATGCGAACATGGTCGCGGCTGGAGGTGGGACCTCGAAACCGGCCTTTCCGAACGTATCGACCATGACATCACGACGACGGCGATAGACGCTGCGCACTTCGGCGATGTCGGAACCATCCCCGTTCAGCGCATGGGTCGCCGCCACTTGGATCGGCGTGAAAGCGCCGTAGTCGAGGTAAGACTTGACGCGCGTCAAAGCCGAAATCAGACGTTCGTTGCCCACGGCAAAGCCCATCCGCCAGCCAGGCATGGAGAACGTCTTGGACATGGAGGTGAACTCAACAGCGACATCCATCGCGCCCGGCACTTCCAGCACCGATGGTGGCGGGTTCTTGTCGTCAAAGTAGATTTCGGAATAGGCCAAATCCGACAACACGATCAGATCATGCTTCTTGGCGAACGCGATGATGTCCTTGTAGAAATCCAGCGATGCGACATGCGCCGTCGGGTTTGATGGATAATTGATGATCAGCGCCAGCGGTTTTGGAATGGAGTGGCGCACGGCACGCTCCAGCGGGCCGAAGAAGGTTTCGTCCGGCTCGACATTCATCGAGCGGATAACGCCGCCAGCCATCAGGAAGCCGAAAGCATGGATCGGATAGGTCGGGTTCGGGCAGAGAATGACATCGCCGGGTGCGGTGATGGCCTGCGCCATGTTGGCGAAGCCTTCCTTCGAACCGAGCGTGGCAACGACCTGCGTGTCCGGGTTCAGCTTCACGCCAAAGCGGCGGGCGTAATAGCCTGCCTGCGCGCGGCGAAGGCCCGGAATGCCTTTGGACGACGAGTAACGGTGCGTGCGTGGGTCTTGAACGACCTCACAGAGCTTATCGACAATCGCCTTTGGCGTTGGAAGGTCGGGATTGCCCATGCCAAGGTCGATGATATCGGCTCCGCCCGCTCGCGCGCTCGCTTTCAAACGGTTGACCTGTTCGAACACGTATTGCGGCAAACGCTTGACCTTGTGAAACTCTTCCATCTCTTCCTCGTGGACATGAGCAGTACTAGCGGCTCATAAAAACATTCGTTGTTTGGTTTTAAATACGACCGGCATAAACCCATCGGACTCGCACCGTTTATTGTAACGCATGCCGCACAAAACACGAATTGCTTTGTTCGGCTGGCCAAAGGCAGTAAAATCAGTGCCAACTCGGCAAAACCTGCATAACGCGAGTTTTTTCTAAAATGCAAGGCAAGCTGATGCGTTTGACGGCGCGCCCTTCCAATCAGCCGCGTTCGCCCTGCACAATTGCAGACCGGATGACCGAAAGCACCCGGTCAGGCTCGATATCGGTGCAGATGAGTTGGCTCGGATGCCCGTCCCAGTCTCCGGGTGGAAAACCGACGCCATCCGGCTTCTGGATCGTTTGCCCATCGGCAATCCCCCCGCACGCCACACGCACTGCGCCGCTGCGTGTTTTAAACAACTCGGGGTTCGTCAGATACACACAGGCGCAACTGTCATGCACCACCATGCCGTCGCCAGTGCGCTGATTGTAGAATTCGATATAGAACTGCGACAGGTCGGACAGAAGCTGAACGGGCGCGCCACCTTCCTTTGCCATCTCATCCATGAATTTTGATGTCATCACGGTCCGCGTGGTGACATCGAGGCCAACGATGATTACCGGCCAAGGCGCGGTAAAAACAACGTCTGCCGCTTCAGGGTCGCCATGGATGTTGGCTTCGGCCGCGGGGCTGACATTCCCGTTGATATCGAATGCGCCGCCCATGACGATCACATTCTTGACCATTGCGGCAATCTCAGGGTCTTCGCGCAGCGCCAGCGCAAGGTTGGTCATGCGGCCAACGGCAATCAGCGTCACCTCACCCGGGTTCGCCCTGACGGTCTCTATGATAAAGTGATGGGCCGAACGTGGATCCAGCGGCAGATCGATTTTATCGGGAACGCCGATATTGCCGAGCCCGTCATCGCCATGAATGAAGGTCGGCCAGTGACCTTCCGGACGGGATGGGTCGAAGGTAACGCCTGCGCCTTTGGCCACAGGAGCCGCCATGCCCCATTGCTGCTTGAGGAACAATGCATTTCGAGTCGTAATGTCAAGCGGCGCGTTGCCAAACACAGTGGTGACGCCGATCAAATCGATACCCGGATGACGATGGAGAAACAGGAGCGCCATCGCGTCGTCTATGCCGGGGTCGGTGTCGAAAATTACCTTGTGCATGCCATGTCCTCAAATTGTAATGCAGGCGGAATCGCCCAAACAACGGCGAAGCAGCGCGCGCACCATAAACGCCCGCACAAAGGACGCAATGCCTCTCGAGTTGCGACGGAAACCATTGCAAAGGTTGCCATTCAGTGACACAGAGCCGTCATCCCATTCATCCCTTCGTGGAATGCTCCCTTGCACGACATCGCCCTTCAGCTTTTTCTTATCCTGTTTCTCGTCGCCATTTTTGCAGGTTTCGTTGATTCCATCGCAGGCGGTGGCGGGTTGATCGTTTTGCCCGCCATGCTGATTATGGGGATTCCACCGCTTGAAGCGCTGGGAACGAACAAACTACAAGCCCAATTCGGCTCAGCCTCAGCAACGATTGCCTATGCGCGGAAAGGCCATGTGGACCTCAAAAAACAGTTTCCGATGGCGTCTATGGCGTTTGTCGGCGGTATTCTCGGTGCCCTGACGGCCTCCTACGTGCCGCCGGATATCTTGCGCGCCATCATGCCGTTTCTCCTCATCGCCATCGCGATCTATTTCGCATTCAAGCCCAACCTCAGCGACATCGATAGCCATCGCCGGATCACGCCTCTTCTATTTGGGCTCACCGCTGTCCCGCTGGTCGGCTTTTATGATGGAATTTTCGGGCCGGGCGCCGGCTCGTTCTATATGCTGGCTTTTGTCTGGCTGGCCGGTTTTGGAATGTTGAAGGCCACGGCACATACCAAGCTTTTAAACTTGGGCTCGAACTTCGGCAGTTTCCTGATCTTCACGGTCAACGGCGCGATTATGTGGAAACTGGGCATCGTGATGGGCTTCGGCCAGTTCATTGGCGCCCAGCTTGGGTCGCGTCTGGCCATGAGCAACGGAGCGAAGGTTATCCGACCCCTTCTGGTGATTTCATGCATAGCCATGGCCGCGAAGCTGTTGATGGATGCCGGTGCAATCGCGTGGGTTCGCACGGCGCTATCAGGTTTGACGGCAGGCTGAGGGATATCAGTTGTACTCTAACAGAGCGTCGGCGTTGATATCCTGAAGAACAACGACAGCGCCAAACACCTCGTTATTGGTACCTCGCAATGGCGTCATGCGGCAGCGTGTCGAAAAATTGTCGAAACTGCGGTGACCATGGTGGATGTAGTCAACCGTTGCGCCGTCGAAGCATCGGTCGAACGCTGCTTTCGCCATGTTGTTGAAGCTGTCTTCACCGATCAACTCGGAGACGTGGCAACCAATCAGTGACAATGGTGTTCGCTTCAGAAAAGATGCATTCGCCTGGTTGGCGTAGAGATAACGATAATCCCGCGTAATGACACCAATCCGATCCGGCAGACAATCGAGAATCGTCTCATTGAACAGCGGCTGCTCGGGCGCATTAAGGACCAGCGACTTTTTGCCCGATCCCGTTTGTGAAAAGCCGTCTTTATCTACAGAACCGCGCTGAAAATACCGATCGATCAGCATCGACATCGAGGCACTGCGACGCGTGACCATCGAACGATCCTCCGCTTCCTCACGAATAAGGCCGTTGAGGAACTGCAATTGCATATGCGCATCTTCACGCGTTTCAGCGCGGAAATTGAGAATGTTGGCAATGAGGGGCTCGAGTTCCCTGTCAAGCACACGCACGAGATCGTCACAACCGCTGGCGACAGCCTGCTTCAACTGCATGCATTTCAATGAAAAAGCAGCGAAAAAATCCTGCAGTTGAGCCTCCATTTCCGTCACTCCAATTCTAACCCTGGCAGCGTCTTTTGGCCAAAAACGTCTCGGAAACAAAAGATCATTGCCATTGACAAATGATCAGAGCACCGACCTTTCGAAGACGCAGGGCAATATATCCTCAAGAGAAAACAAAGCACCGAATTAAAATTCTCAATGCCGGATAACATGAACACTATTGGCGCTCAGTTGGTCAACACACTAGATTTCACCTACGATCGGATGAGGTCGATTAAAATTTATTATAGGACTATCTCGGTAAAAGCTGCACTCGATCTGCGGAAATAATTTTCACGACGTCAGCTTAAATACTGATAAGAATTTTAAAATATACTCAAAAAAAAGAATATTTATTTTCAATTTATATATCACAATATTTATGCCGAATAACAAAAAAAGTCGAAACGTGAAAAAAGAAGAAAATTGAAATGGATTTTTTCGCCAAGACGCTATGTCAAAAGACATAGCGAATTTTATTATGCAACCGCTCGGGTCCGACGGTCAGCCAGTTCCTTGACGATAATAATTGCGCCAACCAGTTTGTAGGATGGCGAATAGCAAGGAGACATCTCGTAAGAGCGCACCACCGTGGAGCCTTCGATGTCTTCTGCATACGTGTATTTCGCAGCTTCGCCTTTAAAGCAGGCATCAAGCTTTTCGCGGAGAGCCTGCTGAAAGTGTCGAATGCCGATGAATTCCGCGATGTGCTTGCCAACCATGTCATCGGTTCTTACATCGTAGCACAGCGCATTGAGGGCATTGGTGTAATTGATGCGGTAACCGGGAGATACAACGAAAACCCGCTCATTGAGATCGTCCAACCGGTCTTCGTCCAAAATGACATATGGACTCCAGCTGGCCGACTCGCCGTCTGGTGTCACACCATCATAGGGCAAACCAGCGCCGATGTACCGATCGACCAGACGACGGAGGAGCTCAGAATTGCGTTGGACGCATCCCGTGTCCTCGGCCTCGGCGTTCAAAAGGTCGATCGCGAAGCGAAACTGTTCGAGAACCTGGGTAGAATTCTTCGTCTTTTTACTGGTGATGTTTTCCAACAGCGAATCGAGTTCGCGGTCTAGGAACGACACTTTTTGGGCTTCATTGCGCTCAATGGCGCCCTTAAGCTCCGTGTATCGTTGCCAGAACAAGTCAATCAACGCTTTCAACCCAAATCCCTCCCGGATGACTGTTCGGCACTCGCACGTTCAAATACTCTCAGTCCCAGCAACGTAGTCCACATCATGATGTCATCCTGGAGTGACGTGACTTTGAACTGTCTACCCATACAAACTGGTGACAAAATAACACACGCGGAAGGTCTTTAACAAATCCCATAAATTGTGAAGAACAAAATACATTCACAATCAAGAGATGATAATCGCAGGGAATGCAAAGAACACCCGAGATTTACTCTTTAAGAGTGCCTTTGATGTGCCAGCGATCATGATACCACAGCCACTGACCAGGGTATTCTCGCACCCAACTCTCCACCTTGTCATTGAGCAGCTGGGCGGTCGCACGCACATCGACATTGCCCTTCTCGTCGTGTGGAATGTCGACCTTGGGCTCGATTTCCAGACGGTATCGATTGTCAGGCAAACGGATGCAGCGGGCCGGAAATACATCGCAACCAAATTGGCGTACCAGCTTTGCCAGCAATGGGTTGGTCAGCACGTCATGACCGAAGAATTGCGTCGGCAGGCCTTTTTTGAATTTCTGATCCACCAAAACGCCGATACCGCCGCCCTTCTCCAATTGACGCGCAAGCGCGAAGGAGGATCCGGCGTGTGATGGCACCAGATTGCCCATGCGCTCCTTGCGGAAATCGAAAATGCGTTTGGCAACGTAAGGATTGTTCGGCGGACGAAACAACACCGTCACATCCAGACCGTAAGCAGATCCCGCTACGGGCAGAAGCTCGAAGTTACCGGTATGCGCCGTGAACACGATGAACGGTCGCGGGTGGTCGCGAAGTTCCAGAAACGTCTCCGTTCCGATAACCTCGACGCGACCCGGTTCACTTTTCGTCGGATCGAAATCGAACAACCTGTCCAGAAAGACGTATTCAGCCGCCAGCCGGCCCATATTGCCCCAGCTATCCAGCGCGATTTCCAGATGTTCCTCTTGGGTCTTCTCTGGATAGGCACGTGCCAGATTGTAGAGCATAAGCTTGTGACGAGGCGTTTTCGGGCCGATCTTGCGGGCAAGCTTATCTGCAAACCGGATGGCCGGATCGGCCGGCAAGAGCTTCAAAAGGTTAAGAACGCTGAACGCAATTGTCGCATTCAGCCACTGGCGAAAGTTTTCGAGCGCCAGCACGACGCGCGTAATCAACATTTTCAAAAGGATCAATCCATCCGTAGGACGATTTTGCCGAAGACCTGACGGCTTTCCATCCGCTCCAGCGCCATCTCGATAGTATCGAAGGTTACTTCGGTATCGATGACAGGATGCACAAGGCCCCTCGCCATTTTCTGCATGGCATTCGCCATGTTTTCCATACGGCAACCGAACGAACCGAGCAGCTTCAGCTGCTGCTGGAACAGCATCATCAGATTGATTTCCGCAGAAACGCCCGATGTGGAGCCGCAGGTCACAAGCCGCCCGCCGCGCTTCAGACAGAACATAGAACCCGCCCAGGTGTCTTTTCCCACATGCTCGAAAACGACATCGACGCCCTTCTTCTTCGTCAGCTTGCGAACGACGCCTTCGAAACGGTCGACACGGTAGTTGATGACGTGATCTGCACCCAATGCCTTGGCGCGCTCGATCTTGTCATCGGAACCAACCGTGGTGATGACAATGCATCCCATTTTCTTGGCAAGCTGAATGGCGGCCGAGCCGATACCCGAACCACCCGCATGAATGAGGATCGTTTCGCCAGGCTGAAGCTTGGCATTGTCGAACAGCATATGCTCGACGGTGCCGAAGGTCACAGGCGCAAGAGCCGCCGCGACCGCGTCGATGCCGGGCGGTGCGAGAACGAGTTGACGAGCGGGAATATTGATTTTTTCCTGCGCGAAACCATCCAGATGGAAGCCGTGAACACCACCCACATTTTCGCAGAGATTGTCGCGACCAGCCACGCAATGGTGGCACCGGCCGCAGGTGCGCGCGCCATAGATGGACACAAGTTGACCCGGCAGGACGTTGGAGACGCCGGGACCGATGGCTTCAACGATACCAGACGCTTCCGCGCCGATCGTCAAAGGCATCTTGCGCTTGGCAAACGCCATACCGCGCCAGCCCCAGACGTCGATGTGGTTCAACGCCACAGCCTTGACCCGGAGCGTCACTTCGCCGGGCGCTGGTGCTTCAGGCTCTGGCAGTTCCACTCTCTCAAGCTTACGATCATCAACGAGTTGCAAGGCGCGCATAGTAAAAGTCCTTCGCCCGAAGGCGCTATAGATTTTGATGTGGTAAACCGCTTAAGCCGGTTCCCGCGTCATGACAAGGCTTGCGTTCTGGCCGCCGAAACCGAAGGAATTGGAAAGCACGGCGGTGACATCCGCATCGCGCTTGACATTCGGCACCACGTCCAGCGCAATCGTCGGATCAGGGTTTGTGTAGTTGATGGTCGGTGGAACGGTACCGGTCAGCATGGTTTGCAACGAGAACACGGCTTCCACGGCACCGGCGGCTGTCAATGTGTGACCGATCATCGACTTGTTGGAGGAAACAGGAATGGACTTCAACCCCTCGCCGAACACGGCGAGCATGGAACCATATTCCATCTTGTCGTTCTCAGGCGTCGATGTGCCGTGCGCATTGATGTAGTTGATGTCACCTTCGGCCACGCCTGCATCCGCGAGCGCCGCACGAATGCTCGCAATCGCAGGACCGCCATCTGGCGAAGAGCGTGTCCGGTGAAAGCTGTCGGCCTTTTCGCCAGCACCCTTGATGATGCCGAGGATTTTTGCGCCGCGAGCAACAGCAGTCTCAAGTGATTCCAGCACGAGTGTTGCTGCACCTTCGGCAATCACGAATCCATCGCGATCCTTGCTGAACGGCTTGGATGCTTTTTCCGGTGGGTCGTTCTGCGTGGAAAGCGCTGATAGCAGCGAGAAGCGGATCAGGGCCTCGGCACTGACCGAACCATCAGTTGCAACAGTCAGCGCACGGTCCGTACGCCCCTGCCGGATGGCTTCGACGCCAAGCTGAATGGCGGTGGCACCGGACGCGCACGCCGTGGACAGAGTGACAGGAAGTCCGCGTGTCCCGAAAAGGTCTGCGAGGCGCTCCGAGATCGCGCCGAAGAGGGCCGCTTCCTGAAACGCTTGATCTGGCCTTTCACGCAATGCTGCCATGAAGCGGTCATAGGCATCGCCAGGCTTTGCAGCGGGCGGCGACCGGTCGCCGAGTTCGAAACGAGCGCTCCATTCCGGTTCAATGGGCGGTGCTGCCAAAAACAGCGGGCCGTTGAAATCCCCCGACAGACCAGCCTGCGCCAGAGCTTCGATGGTCGTTTCCCGAGCAAAGGCAAAGGAACGTTCGACAGAATTGGGCTTGGGTATCTCGATGAAATCGACTGTGCCGCAAATTCTGGTGGAAAGATTGTCGGTGGGGAAACGGGTGATCTTGTGAATGCCCGACTTGCCGGACGTCAGCGCCGCCCAGTTGTCATCGAGCCCCTGGCCCAACGAGGTGAGAATGCCCATGCCTGTAACGGCAACGATGGGACGACCGAGGTGATCCCTGAAACTGCTGGATGCCATGGTGTCTACTCCTCACATATCTTTGGAAAGCACGGCAACGCCTTCGCCGCGAACATGGCCAACGGTCGTCACCACAGCCTGCGCTGCGGCAGATGTCATCGGCTTCTCAATGGAACCATCAAAAGCCGGAACTTTCGCATCAGCCTTGAGGGCAAGAGCAGCAAGCGCCAGCCCCAGCGGGAATTGCGCCTCAAGTCCATGGCCAGTGACACCACCAAAACCACGAACGGCGGCATTGGATAAGGCCTTTTGAAGAATGGCAGCTTCGCGACCCGTTATGGCGTCGTGACCGCTTGCGCCGGAAAAGACGACGGTGTCAGCAGCGTCGGTCGCTGGCGCAAGAAGCCGCTCCAGTCTCTGCTCGAACTTGCCGTCTTCACGCGCACCGCGATCACCTTCGATGCCGTCGATACGCGCATAGACCTTCGCGCCGCGCGCTTGTGCGTGCTTGCGTGATTCGAGAACGAGGAACGCACCGACCGAGCCAGTGATCATCCCACCGCCCTCACCGTCAGCGCGTGACCATAGCGGCTGCCATTCACCTTGCGCATGGGCACCGATGGCCTCGAACAGCAGCGTCATATCGGGACGTTCCGCGGCAAACGCACCACCGACCAGCGCATGGCTCGATTCACCGGAGCGAATGCGGTGAAACGCCGTCTCCACCGCAGAAATGCCTGCAGCCTCTTCACCCATGAAGGTTCGCGATGATCCCGTCACCTTGTGGACAATGGAAATGTTGCCAGCCATCAGGTTGGACAGCTGCGCCAGAAACAGCGTCGGTCGCAATTCGGTCGTCAGCTTTTCATTGAGCATGACTTCGCGGTCGTTACGCTTCAAACCTTCGTCCACAATCAACGTATCGACATTGATGTCACGCTCGCCGCCACCAGCGGCCACGATCATGTCCATGGTCCCACAGGCTTCCGCCTCATCTTTCAGACCTGCGTCGTCCAGAGCAAGACCCGCAGCGAAGACACCGAGTCGCTGCCAGTTTTCCATCTGACGCTGATCCTTACGCCCGATCTGGCTCGACCAGTCGATCTCCGGGAGCGGATGGATAGGATACGGCGCGAATTTTTCCGTTTCGATAATCGCGTCAGGCGCAGCGCTGGCGGACAGCAGCGCAATATGGGCATCGATACCGACACCATGACAGGTCACGATACCGACACCGGTAATTACCACATCATTGTCAGACTTCATCATCTGTCATCCTTCATCGCTGCTGGTCGCAGAGCAAAACAGGCCAGCTATCAAAGCGGTTAAAACCGCGCGTGCCATGCGGAATAATGCTCACGATGCGGCTTTGCAATGGCGAAGGCCCAAAGAGCCAACGCAATGCATGGATTTTCATCTTTTAAATGTCAGAAAAGGCAGCTCAAACGGATCGATCGGCTGCAATGGCGGCCATCAGGCCAATCTCTTCAGCGCGCTTCTTGACGATCGGTCCCAGCGGAATGTCGCTGAACGGCATGGTGCGCAGCTTCAACTGCGCATCGCAGACTTTTTTGCCAGCGGAGGTGATTTTAGCCTTTGTCACGGCAAAGCCCGAACCATCATGCTCCAGATAGGCCTCGATATCGAGGACGGCATTCGGCTCCACGAAGGTGCGCATCTTCGCGCCATCGACCGTCATCAGGAACGGCATGGCCGCAAAATCGGTCATCGCCAGAACGAGCATACCCGACGCTTGTGCCATGGTCTCGATGAGAAGAACACCGGGCACGAGCGGCATACCAGGAAAATGACCCTCGAACACCGGGCTCTGGTCAGGCACGACCGAACGCGCCCTCAACGTCCGCGCGGACCTGTCGATGGACTCGATGCGGTCGACCATCTGGAAATATTCGAGAAGCATGTATTGCCCATAAGAAGTTCGAGGATACGGATGCGTTTGGAATTGCTTTACAGCACAGCCAAAAAGCAGAAGCCCGCCTCACCGGCGGGCACGCATTGGAAAAAGCGCCGTGCCGCCCTCTCTGTCATCTTCGGGCTTTTCCCGAAGATTCAATCACGCCGCAACAACCGATCCGGTGCAGATGCTCGGGACGAGCCCGAGCATCACAGAGGGTTTGGTTCGCCTCATCGGCTGTCAAGCGCGCACGTAAACGAGCCTGTCAAATCAGCCCTTGGCTGCTTTCAACTCGTCAATCTTCGCACAGAGGTTCTTCAGAACGAAGTATTCCTCGGTCGAAACCTTGCCTTCGTTGACTTCCTGCGTCCACTGTTCAAGCGGAATCTTGATGCCGAACTCCTTGTCGATCGCAAAAACGATATCGAGGAAGTCGAGGCTGTCGATGCCCAGATCGTCGATCGTGTGGCTTTCCGGCGTAATGGTTTCGCGATCGATCTCGCTGGTATCAGCGATAATGTCTGCAACCTTGTCGAATGTAGCTGTCACGCCCATAATCCTTCGTGTGTCCTATGTATGACGCACCACATAGGCAAGTTGGGCAAAAAAGCCAATGGCCTCCTGAAAGATCATTGAATTTTCAAAGCAAAGTGTTGCCGAAACAGCAACGGAATGGCTGACACGACGTTCAGACGCTAGATCACACGGGTTGATATCGGTGATCAGCGGGCATGTCCCGTGTGGCTTGTCGGTACCGTCGGGGCTTTTGCCTGAGCAGGGTTGAACAGCGTCGCTGCAAAAATCACACAAACAAAAAAGCACTTCATCTCACGCTCTCCGGCGCTTAACGGACGTTGTTGTCCCTAAGCCGGATCATAGCGCGAAGTTGCCTCCATACGCTTAAGCAGCGCGGTTAGCATATCGTTTCGACACTCCGTCAAAAGACGGGCTGCCTGTTGACGATGCGTTAACCCGGAGATTACTGCGAAGGAGCGGGTGTAGACGTTGGCTGTTGCTGCTGCTGCAATGCACGAAGTTCCGCGACCTTACGCTTGTATTCCGACTCTGAAATCTGCCCCCGACTGCGAGCGGCGCCCAGTCTGCTCATGGATGCCTGCATGGAATCGGCTTCGGTGTTTTCCATCTGCGGCAGGGCGGCGGTCATTGGCTTTGCAAACGTCGGATAGGTGCCGGTGTCACGCTTTTGCGCCATGGGAGACGCATCCACCGTCTGTGGGCCGACCACCTGCGGTTGGGGGTGCGGCATGTTCGCTGGCGAAAGAACCGGCGCCAGTGGTTTGCAGGCGCCAAGCAGCGGCAAAAGGACGCCGCAAACCGACAGGATCGTTGCCGCTCTCACGCATTCCATACGTTTGCCCATTCCAATGTCCCGCCTGTAGCCGTATTACTCGATCTCTGAACGCCGTATGCTGAGCGCCTCTGTCGCTGGAACTTGTATTCGTTTTCATGCAGAATGTGCAAACACAAAAATGCGCGGGAGAATAATGTATGGCAGGCACCGATGGCGGCGTGAACGACGAGGAGGAAAAGCCACGCAGCTTCGATCCCAAATCCGCAGACGCTTACATGGTGCGCGACCCGCAGGCCTTCGCCATGAACGTGGCGAAAGCTTTGGAAAATCTCGGCAAGGCAGCATCCGAATGGCTTGCGCCACGGGAGCGCGGAGACATTCCGCAAACGACCGCCAGCCCCATGAGCGATCTGGTCCAGACGCTCTCGGATGTTGCCGAATACTGGATGGCAGAGCCTGAGCGCTCGGTGGAAGCGCAAACGCATCTCATTTCCAGCTACTTCGACATCTGGAAGAAATCGGTTTCGCAATTTTCCGGTGAATCCACAAACGCCGGGGAACAGTCAGACGAGAAGCGCAGACACAAGCGCTTCGCCGACGAGGACTGGCAGGCAAATCCGTTTTTCGATGCTTTGCAGAAGGTCTACTTCGTGACCGTCAGTTGGGCAGACCGCATGGTGACGGAAGCAGAAGGACTGGATGAAAAAACGCGCCAGAAAGCGCAGTTTTACATGAGGCAGGTGACGGAAGCGATTTCCCCGGCCAATTTCGCCTTCACCAATCCGCAGGTCTTTCGCGAAACCGTGGCAACCAGCGGAGCCAACCTGGTGAAGGGTATGGCCCAGCTCGCCGAAGACATGGCGGCGGGTAACGGCAACATCAAATTGCGGCAGACCGATTACAGCAAATTCGTCATCGGCCAGAATATCGCCGTTACCCCCGGCAAGGTCATCGCCCGCAGCGAGCTGTGCGAAGTCATTCAATATGCGCCATCCACCGAAAAGGTGCTGAAGCGGCCACTGCTGATCATCCCGCCGTGGATCAACAAGTTTTACATCCTGGATCTGAACGCCCGAAAGTCCTTCGTCAAATGGTGCGTCGATCAAGGCCACAGCGTATTCATGATCTCCTGGGTCAACCCCGATGCGCGCCATGCGACCAAAGGCTGGGACGACTACACGCGTGAAGGCATAGATTTCGCGCTTGAAGCCATTGAACAGGCAACGGGTGAGAAACAGATCAATGCTGTCGGCTATTGCATCGGTGGAACACTGCTGGCCTCCACGCTGGCACTGCATGCGCAGGCGAAAAACAGACGCATCCGTTCGGCGACGCTGCTGGCTGCACAGACGGATTTCACCCATGCAGGCGATTTGAAGGTCTTCATCGACGAGCAGCAATTGGCAACACTCGACGCCCATATGAAGGCGGTCGGTTACCTGGACGGCGCGATCATGGCGAGCGTCTTCAACATGCTGCGCGCATCCGATCTGATCTGGCCCTACGTGGTGGACAATTATCTGCGGGGCGCACAGCCACCACCCTTCGATCTGCTTTACTGGAACTCTGATTCGACCCGCGTCGCGGCTGCGAACCACTCCTTTTACCTCCGCAACTGTTATCTGGAAAACAATCTGGCGGAAGGTCGTATGCAGGTCGCTGGCAAGGTGGTCAATTTGAAGGACATCGAAATCCCGGTCTATGATCTGGCCACCCGTGAAGACCACATAGCGCCCGCCAAGTCCGTGTTTACGGGCGCGGCGTGTTTCGGTGGCCCGGTGGAATTCGTGCTCAGCGCCTCCGGCCATATCGCAGGTGTCGTCAATCCACCTGAGATGGACAAGTATCAGTATTGGACAAGCGCATCACCGGATGGTGACTTCGAGGAATGGCAAAAGTCTGCCATTGAGCAAAAGGGGTCGTGGTGGCCACATTGGCAGAAATGGATCAAGGGTCAGGATAAGAGAAAGGTGGCAGCCCGCGTTCCCGGCGAGGCTATGGAGCCGCTTTGCGATGCGCCCGGAACCTACGTGCTTGAATAAGCGGGTTGCCGGCACGACAATGCACCATGATCTTTGATTCTCCGCTCATCCCCGCCACGCTCATCTCCCGTTACAAGCGTTTCCTCTTCGACGCAGTGTTGGAAGATGGCACCGAAATTACCGGCTCCTGTCCCAATACTGGTTCCATGCGCGGACTGACCACGCCAGGTTCGCGCATCTGGCTGTCAGGGCACGACAGCCCTACCCGCAAATATCGCCACATGCTGGAAATGGTGGAAGCCGATGACACCGTCGTCGGCATCAACACCGGGATGCCCAACAGGCTTGCGGAAGAAGCGATTCGAAACAATCGCATACCATCATTGGCCGGATACACGACAACCAGGCGCGAGCAGAAGTACGGCATCAATTCACGTGTCGACTTTCTTCTCTCCGCACCGGGTCGACCGGACGCCTATGTAGAGGTGAAGAACGTGCACTTCATGCGACAGAAAGGCCTCGCAGAGTTTCCCGATAGCCCCACCAAGCGCGGCGCAAAACATCTGGAAGAGCTGGGCGATGCGGCGCAAAACGGCTATCGCGCGGTGATGCTATACCTTATCCAGCGCAAGGATTGCGACCAGCTTCGCATCTGTGGTGATCTCGATCCGGTCTATTTCGCCGCCTTCCACCGTGCCATGAAGCGTGGCGTAGAGGCCTACGCCATAAAATGTAGCGTCTCATCACGGGAAATCGTTGCAAACGAGATGGTTGCAATAGACGACTGGCACCCCACTGCTTTATGAAATGAAGAATTAAAAGACGGAAAGCAGGACAATGGTTACTTACATCGATGCGGCAGCGGCCCCCTCCAAGAACACGGGCGTCATCCGGCTGTACAATGCTGAAGACTTCAAGGGCATGCACAAGGCAAGCCAGTTGACGGCGCGGTGCCTCGATGAGTTGGCGAGCATGGTGAAGCCCGGCGTGACCACCAGCGCAATCGACCGTTTCGTGTTCGAGTTCGGTATGGACAACAACGCCCTGCCCGCTACGCTGAACTATCGCGGTTACACCAAATCCGTCTGCACCTCCATCAACCATGTCGTCTGCCATGGTATTCCCGATGACAAGCCGCTGCGCGAAGGTGATATCGTCAACATCGACGTCACCTATATCCTCGATGGCTGGTACGGCGATTCCAGCCGCATGTATCCGGTCGGCCAGATCAAGCGTGCTTCTGAGCGTCTCCTGGAAGTGACATACGAATGCCTGATGCGCGGCATTGCTGCCGTTAGACCGGGCGCCCGCACCGGCGCCATCGGGGCTGCCATTCAAGCCTATGCGGAAGCCGAGCGATGCTCCGTGGTCACTGATTTCTGTGGGCATGGCGTGGGACGCCTTTTTCACGACACGCCGAACATTCTCCATTACGGCAAGGAAACCGATGGTCCGGAAATGCGCGAAGGCATGATTTTCACCATCGAGCCGATGATCAATCTCGGCAAGCCGCATGTGAAGGTCCTGTCCGACGGCTGGACGGCTGTCACCCGCGATCGTTCGCTGTCCGCACAATATGAACATGCGGTGGGCGTGACGGCGACAGGGTGCGAAGTCTTTACCCTGTCACCAGCGGGGCTTCACCGTCCTGGCCTACCACCACTGTAAAGGTTGACTGAAAGCATCCAACAGAAACCGAAAGACATGCCTGATGGCCAAACGACCTTCCAACAAAGACGTAACGTCCAATCTGGAACGCGGCACTGAAGACACGTTGACCGGCTTTTCGGATTCAGGCGATGAGCGCGGATTTTTTAGCGATTCGAGATTGGGCACGGGTAAAGAGATCAGGTCGCATCAGTCATTGACGTCTGAAAGCGACGCTGCCCATTACCACGGTCACCGGGAGCGTCTGCGCGCCAAATATCGGGAGAATGGCGATTCGGCCTTGGCAGACTATGAGTTGCTGGAGCTTTTTCTGTTTCGTTTGATCCCGCGCAGGGACACCAAACCCATCGCCAAGGCGTTGATTGCCAGATTTGGAACGCTTGCGGGTGTGCTCGGTGCGCCATCCGCGCTGCTTCAGGAGGTAAAGGGGGTCGGCGAGACGGTGGCGCTTGACCTCAAGCTCGTCGCCTCGGTGTCCCAACGCATGCTGAAAAGCGAAATCCGCAACAAGCAAGTTCTTGGGTCATGGTCTGCCGTCATCGACTACTGCCACGCTGTCATGGCGCATGAGTCGCGCGAGCAGTTCCGCATTCTTTTTCTCGACAAACGCAACGTGCTGATCGCCGACGAGGTGCAAGGTCACGGCACGGTAGATCACACCCCTGTTTATCCGCGCGAGATCGTACGACGCGCACTGGAACTCTCTTCCACCGCCATCATCCTCGTCCACAATCACCCCAGTGGAGACCCGACCCCATCCCGCGCCGATATCGATATGACAAAAACGATTATCGATACCGCCAAACCACTTGGCATCGCCGTCCACGACCACATTATCATCGGCAAGGATGGTCATGTGAGTTTCAAGGGCTTGAGGTTGATCTAAACCCGCCACTGAAGAAAAACGCTGACATTTCTCAAGAAAAATGCGCGTTAAACTCCGGTTTTCCAGAAACGGCACAACCGTAAATTTTCCGATTAATACAAAATCAAGATATCTAAATTAGCTTTTCCGAAAATAAAGAATTTTCGGATCGGGGAGCGCCATGACCTCTATGGCAAGAATAATCCGCAATCGTTCCGGCTCGGCAGCGGTCGAGTTTGCGATTGTCGCACCTGTCTTCATTCTCGTCCTGTTGACCATGATCGCCTACGGCATATACCTCAGCGCAGCCTATGCGGTGCAGCAGGTTGCCGCAGATGCAGCGCGAACCGCCGTGGCGGGCATCACCAAAATCGAGCGGGAAACACTGGCGAAAAATTTTGTTGATCAAAGCGCACTGAATTACGCGTTTCTGGATAAGAGCCGCGTCAATGTCAGCGTCGGAAGCGATCCGGCAAACGTCAACCAATTCACGGTCACCGTGGAATATGACGCAACCGAACTACCAATCTGGAACCTCTACACATTCGCGCTTCCGGACAAGACCATTCGACGATTTTCGACGATCCGGATCGGAGGAATCTGATATGTGCAAAACCACTTCAACACTCAAGCGCTTCACCAAAAACCGTTCAGGCAACGTCGCCATCATGGCAGGCATTACCGCACCGCTGATGATGGGCGTCCTGGCACTGGGTGTGGACTACGGATCGCTGACACTACAAAAGCGCCAGTTGCAGCAAACCGCGGACCTTGCGGCGGTCTCTGCAGCATCGGCGACCGATGTGGATCGTGCAGTCCTTCAGTATTTCAAGCTCAACAACAAGAACCTCGGTGTCAAAACCGCTTCCGGTATTTTGACGGAAACCGGCACCATTCCCTTCGATCCCGAAACAGCCTTTAGCGGCCGTGACGGCTACGCGGAAGTGATCAAAGGCCGCTACATCGCCGATCCCAATGTATCGATTGGCAATCGCTTCGTTGAAAACGCAACGCCGACCAACGCGGTGAAGGTCAACATCGTGGAACAGGGCCGCATCTTTTTTGCCGGTACGTTCACGACCGCGCCCAAAATCTCCGCCGTTGGAACGGCGGCGGGAGAAAAGATTGCCGCCTTCTCAGTCGGTTCACGCCTTGCCAGCCTCAATGGCGGTCTGCTGAATAATTTGCTGGGCGGCCTGTTGGGCACCACTGTTGCGCTCAATGTGTCGGATTATCAGGCGCTGGTCGCAACCGATATCAATGCATTGAAACTGATCGATTCGCTCGCCACCGATCTCAGTCTCACGGCGGGCACCTACCGCGATGTGCTTCAAACGGAGATCAGCTACGGGAAATTTCTGGCGGCGCTGACCAAGGCGACCGGCACCAAACCGACGGTGACGACAGCCCTTAAGACACTTGAAAAAGCAGCTGCCAAAACAACCATCAAACTGCGGCTGGAGGAAATTCTCGCACTCGGACCTATCCTCGATAAACAGATTGGCGCGGCTGAAAACCTGAGCGTGAACGCTGGCGTCTTCGAACTCATCAACGCAGCCGCCACAATCGCCAATGCGGGAAAACAGGTCTCGGTCGATGCAGGTCTGTCAGTGCCGGGATTGGCAGCCACGAGGCTTACGATTGCCATTGGCGAACCGCCGGTCGGCACTCCGTCGCTTGCAATAGGCACACCCGGAACAGTGGTGAGAACCGCGCAAACACGCCTGATGATCGATACCAAGATCGATGGCCTCAAGGCGCTTTTGGGCCTGAGCGTGCGTGTGCCGCTCTACGTGGAAGTTGCCAATGCAGAAGCCAAACTGTCGGAGATCAGATGCTCTACAGGCGGCGCAGGCACGGTCGATGTGGCAGTCGTTCCGGGCATAGCAGAGATTTCGCTCGGTAACGTCGATATGAGCGGGTTTAACAATTTCGGCCGTGATCCGCGCGTCACAAAGGCTGCCATCGTGGATTCGCTGCTGTTGAGGATCAATGCCATGGCCCATATCGATAGTGCCAATGGCAGGCCCACAACGCTGACATTTCAGCCAGCCGATATCGCACAAGGCACGATCAAAAACGTCTCCACGAGGGATATAACCACATCGCTGGTCAAATCTTTGTTGAAGGAGCTCGACGTCGATATCAGCCTGCTGATCATCACGATCGGCTCGCAGCCCGTGATTCAGGCAGCCCTTGCTGAAACGTTGTCCGTGGCAACCGCGCCCATCGATAGCCTTCTCTACAACACCCTGATGTTGCTCGGCGTCAAAGTCGGCGAAGCCGACGTGCGCGTCACCGATGCCCGCTGTTCGCACCCCGCGCTCGTTCAATAACCAAGGGATCAAAACAAAAACGCCGCCAGATCTCTCCGGCGGCGTTTTTGTGTTTGAGGTGAGATATCAGCCGTTGACGACGGCCATGCGCTTCTCGTCACGGCCACTTTTCATGCGCTCGGACAAAAGGAACGCCAGTTCCAGCGCCTGATCGGCGTTGAGCCGAGGGTCGCAATGGGTGTGATAACGGTCAGACAGCGAATCCGCCGTGACCGTGCGCGCACCACCCGTACATTCCGTTACGTCCTTGCCGGTCATCTCGATATGAATGCCGCCCGGATGCGTGCCTTCGGCACGGTGGATCTGGAAGAAGCTTTCGACCTCCGACAGAATGCGCTCGAAAGGACGCGTCTTGTAGTGGTTGAGCGTGATCGTGTTGCCATGCATCGGATCACAAGACCACACGACCTTTCGGCCTTCCTTCTCCACGGCGCGGATAAGCTTCGGCAGGCTGTCGGCAACCTTGTCGTGACCAAAGCGGCATATCAGCGTCAGGCGACCGGCTTCGTTGGTCGGGTTCAGCGCATCGATCAACTCGATCAGATTGTCGGGCTGCAAGGATGGGCCGCACTTCAAGCCGATCGGATTTTTGATGCCGCGGAAATATTCCACATGGGCGTGGTCCAGCTGGCGGGTGCGGTCACCGATCCACAGCATATGGCCAGATGTGGCGTACCAATCGCCAGACGTCGAATCGATGCGGGTCAGCGCTTCTTCATAGCCCAGAAGCAGGGCTTCATGGCTGGTGAAGAAATCCGTCTCGCGCAGGCTGGGCTGGTTGTCCGCCGTGATGCCGATCGCCTTCATGAAGTCCATGGTTTCGGAAATGCGATTGGCCAGCTTGCGGTAACGGTCAGCCTGCGGGCTGTCCTTGACGAAACCGAGCATCCACTGGTGCACGTTCTCAAGGTTGGCATAGCCGCCCATGGCGAACGCGCGCAACAGGTTTAATGTTGCGGCTGATTGGCGATAAGCATCCAGCTGACGCTCGGGGTTTGGCACGCGCGAGGCTTCGTTGAACTCGATGCCGTTGATGATATCACCACGGTAGGATGGCAGGTTGATGCCATTCTGCGTCTCGATGTTGGACGAGCGCGGCTTGGCGAACTGACCGGCAATGCGACCGACTTTCACGACGGGAAGCTGCGCACCATAGGTGAGAACGACGGCCATTTGCAGGAATGCGCGGAAGAAGTCGCGAATGTTGTCGGCGCCATGTTCCAGAAAGCTCTCTGCGCAATCACCACCCTGAAGCAAAAATGCCTCGCCATCGGCAACGCTTGCCAGTTGCTTCTTCAAACGGCGCGCTTCACCGGCAAACACCAGAGGCGGATAGGTTGCAAGCGTCGCTTCCGTTGCCGCAACCGCAGCCGCGTTCGGGTATTCAGGAACCTGCTGGATAGGCTTATGTCTCCAGCTACCGGGTGTCCAATTCTGTGCCATGATACTCACCTGGTGTTGCGCCAACATCAACTGACGTAGCGATCTCGAAAGTTGCGCGGCTTATAGCTTCAAGCATGGTCTTTGCAAAGCTGATCCTTTCAGGGGCACCGCCTTTATCCTGATTTTAGGCCAATATGGCAAAGAAAACCGATTTCAACCGATTTAATTTCTGTGGCTGTGATCAGGTCTCGGTCATTGGTCTGTGTCTCACGAGGTTTACACTCGCTCTCCGTTCTTGACCCGGTAGCTTGGCGTGTACATCGTCACCAGCTCTTCAGAGGCCGTGGGGTGAACAGCCATCGTGGCATCGAAGTCATCCTTCGTGCATCCCGCCTTCAGTGTGATTCCCAGAAGCTGCGCCATCTCGCCCGCGTCGTGACCCAGAATATGGGCGCCAACCACCTTGCGATCTGCCGCATTGACAATCAGCTTCATGATCGTCTTTTCGGAACGGCCGGAAAGCGTCGCCTTCATGGGGCGGAACTGGGCGCGATAGACCTCGATCTCGTCGAATTTGTGAGCGGCCTCCTCCTCGGATAGACCAACCGTACCGATTTCCGGCTGCGAAAAGACCGCTGTCGCGATCAGATGATGATCCGGCTTGGTCGGATTGTTCTTGAACTCGGTTTCAATGAAGCACATGGCCTCATGGATCGCCACGGGCGTCAGCTGTACCCGGTCGGTGACATCACCCAAGGCGAAAATGCTCGGTACGTTGGTTCGCGAATACTCATCAACGATGATAGCACCCCGCTCGTTGAGCGCGACACCAGCGTTTTCCAGACCCAGGCCCTGCGTGTTCGGATCGCGCCCAAGCGCCAGCATCACCTCTCCGACGGCAAGCGAATGACCCTGCTTGGTGCGCGCAACGAGACCACCTGCCCCGTCCTTGCTAACGTCCTGGATCACGTCTTCCAGAATGATGCGGATCCCCTTCTCGACCATGGCCGCATGCAGACCGGCGCGCATGTCATTGTCGAAACGCGACAGGATTTCCTTGCCGCGATAGATCAGCGTCGTCTCAACACCCAGTCCATGAAAGATATTGGCGAACTCGACGGCGATGTAACCGCCACCCGCAATCAGAATGGCTTTGGGCAGAGCCTCCAGATGGAAAGCTTCATTGGACGAAATGGTCAGCTCATGACCGGGCAAAGACGCGTGCGGATTGGGTGTGCCGCCCACCGCGATCACAATGCGCTCTGCGGTCATTGTCTGACCGGTTGTCATCAGCTTGACCGTGTGGGCATCGACCAGCACGGCGCGGCTATCGAAGATATCGGCCTTGGCGTTCTCCAGACCTTTCCGATAGAGACCTTCCAGACGCTCGATTTCCTTGTCTTTTGCGGCAATCAGCTTTTTCCAGTCGAAACGGCTTTCACCCACCGTCCAGCCGAAGCCTGCAGCATCTTCGAAATGCTCTCGATATTGCGATGCGTAGACAAACAGCTTTTTCGGTACGCAGCCGCGGATAACGCATGTCCCGCCATAACGATACTCCTCGGCAATGCCAACTCGCTTGCCCAGCGACGCAGCAACGCGGGCGCTACGCACGCCGCCGGAACCGCCGCCGATAACGAAGAGATCATAATCGAAAGATGTCATGGGAAAGCCTCTGATGGGAAGGATGATCGCTACCATCCCTGATGCACCCATATAGGTGGCGCGCCCCATAAAAGAAAAGCCCGGAGTGAACTCCGGGCTTTGAATATTTCTGAAAGCTTGCTGAAGTACTCAGGGCTTTGGCTTGGCCGCCGGTGCCGCAGTCGCAGGCGCAGCCGTTGCGCCCGGAGCGCCACCGGTGTTGGAATTGTTGGCCGGAAGTGGCTGAAGGTCTGCACCCGCAACCTTCTGAAGCTCTGCCATGCTCGACGTGTTGAGATCGCGGTTGATACCAGCAGCCCAGATGTCGGCAGCCTTCATCAGTTCACGCGTTGCAATCGGCCCATCCTTCAACAATTTCTTACCCGTCTCGCTACCGTAGAAAGCAGCAATCGCCTTCAGTTCCTCCAGCGAAAAAGCGCGCGCATAGGTCAGCGCGGCTTCGCGTTCCAGGTCGGCACGGCGCGGTGCAAGTTCTAGGGCCTTGGCATCGACGGTCTCGCTGATGGCGTCCTGCACGTTCGGCGAAGCCTGAATGAGTTCGGTCTTCAAACGCTCCGCAAGACCTGGAAGAATGTTGTCGAAACGGTCAGTGACGCCGAGTGATGCAATCGCCTGCTTTGCAGCGGTGATGTGCTCCTCGGAAATTTCCTGTGACCGAACGGCGGTGCCGAACACGATGCCGGAAATGAAGATCGAAGCAGCGGCAGCTTTGCCCAGTCCCGCAAGTTTGATCATGAAATCTCTCGCTCCTGTTATATCTTCGCTTGCATAACACGGGCGCCATCCGGCCCGGCGATAATGGCAAGCGATGCCAGATTAATGAAAAGTCCGTGCTCGACAACACCTGGTATGGCGTTCAGCTCGCGTGCCAGTGCTTCTGCATCAGGAATACGGCCAAAAGATGCGTCGAAAATGAGGTGGCCACCGTCTGTTTTGAAGGGACCATCCTCCAGAGACCGCAGCTTCAAATCGCCCGTAAGGCCCAATTTCGAAGCCACTGTCTCGATAGCGATGCGGGTTGCAACCTGCCCGAAAATATTGATCTCGATGGGCAACGGAAACGCGCCAAGCGTCTCCACCACCTTGCTCTGATCGGCAATCACAATGACGCGAGACGAGGCAGCAGCGACGATTTTCTCACGCAGCAACGCGCCGCCGCCGCCCTTGACGAGGCGCAAGGCGTGATCGACCTCATCGGCACCGTCGATGGTCAAATCAAGTTCCGGCAGTTCGTCCAGAGACTTTAGGGGAACACCAAGCTCGACGCACAGCCGCGCCGTACGCTCTGATGTCGGAACGCCCTGCACGGTCAGCCCGTGAGAAACTTTTTCAGCCAGAAGCCTGACGAATTCCTCTGCCGTTGAGCCGGTACCAATGCCAAGGCGCATTCCGTCCTCGACATGGGACAACGCCGCTTCTGCGGCCTTGATCTTCATTTGGCGGGCATCCATTCGGCTGCAAACTCCGGGTCTATACCAATCGATCCACGTATGGGTCCTGCGATGCGCAGCCTCACGCTGGCGTGCTGTTTACACGGGTCGAATAGCAAACGAAAGCCCCTTGAAAGCGCTAGATGCGACGATTCAAA
This sequence comes from Rhizobium skierniewicense, assembly GCF_014196515.1. GTDB lineage: Bacteria > Pseudomonadota > Alphaproteobacteria > Rhizobiales > Rhizobiaceae > Agrobacterium > Agrobacterium skierniewicense. Next base: position 80,949 of record NZ_JACIDV010000013.1, read on the forward strand.
GGTTTCATTGCAAATGCCCATGGCAATGCTTAGCCTTGGCGGGACAATACACAGCACACCATGAGGCATGCCTTGACTTCTCCTCTCGTCATATTCGATCTCGACGGTACACTGGTTGACACAGCCCCCGACCTTATCGACAGCCTGAACTACGCCATATCGGCCGCTGGTCTTGCACCCACGACCTACGGCGACCTCAAACACCTCGTCGGCCATGGCGCACGTGTCATGATCAAGCGAGCCTTTTCCCTACGCGAGAAAGAACTGTCCGACGACGATCTGGAACCGCTCTACGAGCGCTTCATCGCACACTATCTCGAAAAAATCCCCGGAAACAGTAAGCCATACCCTGGCATCATAGCGACTCTCGACAGATTGACGGCTTCCGGCTTCACACTGGCCGTGTGCACAAACAAGACGACCGTTCTGGCGGTTCCGCTTCTGGAAAAACTGGGCATTAGCCAACATTTTGCCGTCGTCACCTGCGGCGACACGTTCGAGTGGCGCAAGCCCGACGCGCGCCATATCACCGGCACCATTGAAAAAGCAGGCGGAGACCCGGCTAAAAGCGTGATGGTTGGCGACAGTTTCAATGACATCGCGTCCGCCAAAAATGCCAATATACCATCGGTCGGCGTCACTTTTGGCTACACGGATGTGCCCATGGCCGAGCTTGGGCCGGACGTGGTGATCGATAGCTACGATGAATTGGATGCTGCCCTGATCGAACGACTGATTTCAAAGCGGGTTGCCGCCGCTTGAGGCAACAGCACAAACAAAAAAGCCGCCCCGAAAGGCGGCTTTTTCGATCTCTGATATGCTTTGATTAACGCGAGTAGAATTCGACCACGAGGTGTGGTTCCATGACGACAGCGTATGGCACGTCGGCAAGTGCAGGAACGCGAACGAATGTCGCAACCATCTTGTTGTGATCAACTTCGACGTAGTCAGGAACGTCACGCTCTGCGAGTGCAACAGCTTCGAGAACCGTTACCAGCTGCTTGGACTTCTGACGAACTTCGATAACGTCGCCTGGCTTGCAACGGTAAGAACCGATGTTGACGCGAACGCCGTTCACCGTGACGTGGCCATGGTTGACGAACTGGCGAGCAGCAAAAACGGTCGGAACGAACTTTGCACGGTATACGATCGCGTCCAGACGGGACTCGAGCAGACCGATCAGGTTCTCGGATGTGTCACCCTTGCGACGGTTGGCTTCGTCGTAGGTTGCGCGGAACTGCTTTTCACGAACTTCACCATAGTAGCCCTTGAGCTTCTGCTTGGCGCGCAGCTGCGTACCAAAGTCGCTCATCTTGCCCTTGCGGCGCTGACCGTGCTGGCCTGGGCCGTATTCGCGACGGTTTACTGGGGACTTAGGACGACCCCAGATATTTTCGCCCATACGGCGGTCAATTTTGTACTTAGACGATTCGCGCTTGCTCATCGTATTTCCTTTCAGAATGTTACACCGGTTTGTTGCCAAACCGGATCAAGGAAACACGCCCTCCTCTGAGGTCCCGTTTTAGGACCTCTGACAGGTTTCTCACATTTGCGAATGGAGAAGCCACGGGACATGTCGGTGATGTTGACCGCCGAACGACAACTTGTAAGCTGCAGGGCGATCAACAGAATACACCGAGCATCGCTGCCCGGTGTTGAGCGGCTTCTAGGTGGCCTTCATAAAATTGTCAACGAGAAAAAAATTCGTCGATCCCCTTGAAACAGGATTTTGCCACATTATTTCCCGTCCGTGATCAGGACTCGGGCCCCTCTGGCGTATTACCGGACAATACGCGATGTCGAGTCTCTTTAGGTTGGGGCCGCGTCTATGTTTGTCACACGTTCCCCATCCGAAAAGCCAACCTCGTCCGGCCAAAGGTTGACTGATGGAATTCCTCCTTATTGATTTTCTCGGCAAGCCCGCATGGATGTGGGCTGTTTTTATTTCGTTGGTTCTCGGTCTTCTCGCGCTGGACCTTGGCGTCCTGCATAAGAACTCGAAAGAAATTGGCATTCGCGAAAGCATGCTGATGTCGGCATTCTACATTGGTATCGGTTTAGCCTTCGGTGGCTGGATATGGTATCAATCCGGCGAGCAGCTTGCCGTCGAATATCTCACGGGTTTTGTGATCGAAAAAAGTCTCGCGATGGACAACATCTTTGTCATCGCGATGATTTTCTCTTACTTCGCCATTCCACGCCAATACCAGCACCGTGTCCTGCTATGGGGTATTCTGGGCGTCATCGTGCTACGTGGCATCATGATTGCTGCGGGTGCTGCGATCGTTGAGAACTTCAACTGGGTTCTTTACATCTTTGCTGCGTTCCTTGTGTTCACCGGCATCAAGATGCTGTTTTCCGCAAACCACGAAGAACAGGATATCGGCAAGAACCCTATCCTCAACTTCCTTCGCAAGCGCCTTCCTGTGTCTGAAAAGCTTCATGGCGAGAAGTTTCTCGTCAAGGAAACGGACCCGCGCACGGGCAAGCTGAAGACATTCGTAACGCCGCTGTTTCTCGCCCTCATCATGGTGGAACTGGCGGACCTCATCTTCGCGGTCGACTCGATCCCGGCGATTTTCGCGATCACGACCGATCCGTACATCGTCTACACGTCGAACATCTTCGCGATCCTTGGCCTGCGTGCACTCTACTTTGCGCTGGCAGCCCTCATCCACCGCTTCGCTTACCTGAAATATGCGCTGGCTGGTGTTCTGGTCTTCGTCGGCTCCAAGATCTTCCTGGCGGACATGCTGGGCATTGCGAAAATTCCACCTGCCGTCTCGTTGGGCGTGACCGTCGCAATCCTCGTGACCGGTGTTGTTGGCTCGCTGTTTGCGACACGCAACGAAAAGAAGACCGTCGAGTAAGGTCTGGTGTGGGGGCGGCGAAAGCTGCCTCCATGCATTACTCAGCCGCAAACTTGACGATTTCCTCAGCCGCGTCCGCATCTCCGGGCGCGGTTTTTGCGTCAAGATCGGGGAACGCAACGATGCGCTTGCCGGAAAAGTCCGCATGCACGACGACGAGTTCCTTCTCCTCGAAATAACCCAGCAACATGCGGGCGCGCCGTGCCGAATGCGTGCCATAGGCGCGAGCGATCCGCGCGTCGGAAGGGCAAGGCTCCTCCTTGAGTGCCGCTTTGACCAGAAGCAGGAACACGCCCTGCAAATCGTCGGAGACGTTTTTCGAAAGCTCCAGCGCCTTCTCCCAGTTCTCGGTCGCTGCCATCTCCAAATCCACACCTGAGCGCGTGATGGCAACCTGCCGACGGAATTCGGAAAGCGCCATGGGTGTGCCGGGAATGCGGCGCATACGGGCGCGCACCAGAAACTCCTGATAGAGCACGGCATCCGTGCGATAGGCCGATTGCGGATCGTCCATGATTTCGCAGAGAACAGCGGAAATCTTTTCACCCCGCTCTTCCGGTGACATCTCCGGCTGGGTGCTGCGCTGGGCCGGTTGCTGAGGCTCCGGCCCGCCAATCGCAGGTGTCGAGCGCGAAAGCTCCGCCAGAATATCCGTGGTTGGCCGTGGCGCGGGAGGCGTGCGCCTGACCGGTGTCCTTGAAAATTCTTCGGGATCGGGCGTGAAGATCAGGTCTTCGACATCCTGCGGCGAATCGGGCAGCGGCATGAGCTTGGGCGAGGAAGACCGCGCTGACGTCTCGACCGCGCCAATGATGATCGGCAGAGGACGACGTGACAGCGCCGGTCCCAGTGCCACGAAATTGCCGCGCTGAAGATCGCGGAACATCTCCGCCTGACGACGATCCATCCCGAGAAGATCGGCAGCTCGCGCCATGTCGATATCGAGAAAGGTGCGGCCCATCAGGAAGTTGGAGGCCTCAGCCGCCACGTTCTTGGCAAGCTTGGCCAAACGCTGCGTGGCAATGACGCCCGCCAGGCCGCGCTTTCGGCCACGGCACATCAGGTTCGTCATGGCGCCCAGCGACATCTTGCGCGCGTCTTCGCTCACTTCGCCCGCAACGGAGGGCGCAAACATCTGCGCTTCGTCCACCACCACCAGAACCGGATACCAGAACTCCCGGTCAGCATCGAACAGACCGTTGAGGAAAGCGGCTGCGGCACGCATCTGCTGCTCGACGTCGAGACCCTCCAGCGTCAAAACGCACGAGACCCGGTGCTGACGAATGCGGTTGGCAATGCCGGACAGTTCACCCTCGGTGCGCTCGCCGTCCACCACCACATGGCCAAACTTGTCGGCCAAGGTGACGAAATCGCCCTCGGGATCGATAATGACCTGCTGTACCCAAGGCGCGGATTGCTCCAGCAGTCTGCGTAGGAGATGCGATTTGCCGGAACCGGAGTTGCCCTGCACCAGCAAACGTGTCGCAAGCAATTCTTCGATATCGAGCTTGGCTGCCTGCCCGCCCGATAGGGTTCCCATGTCGATGCCGACCTGCAATTTAAAAATTCCCTGCACTGCGATTGGATGAACGCCGATTCGTCGAAACGACCCCGAGCATCTCCTTTACCAAGAAAATCAGCAAATGCCCTGCGGCGTCAACGACAATGCACAGGGAATATTGTGGGGTCAGGCGGAAGCCCGCCTGAACGACAGGCGGCGACCGAACACGTTCAGCGCCAGCCCCACGACCACAAGTGAGCTGCCGACGATCTCCAGCACGGTGATTTCTTCCGCAAAGGCGAAATACGCACCGAGGAAGCCAACGATGGGAACGAGTAATGAAAACGGCGCAACAGTGCCTGCGGGATATCGCAAAAGCAGAAAACTCCAGATGCCAGCACCGACTATGGTTGCTCCGTAGGCCATGTAGACGACGACAAGAACCGTTATCATATCGGCAGTCGCAAGGCCCGCCGAAATAGCCTGCGGACCTTCCAGTACAAGCGATAGCGCGACAAGCGGCAAAACGGGCACGAGGCTTGTCCAGGCGACAAACGAGATGGCATTCACACTGCCAACCTTGCGATTGACGATATTACCGATGGCCCAGCTAAACGCAGCACCAACACACATCAGCAGCGGCACCATGGCGTCGATATCAAGACGCTCGAGACCAATTACGGCCAAGCCGCTGAACGCGACGGCGGCGCCCGCAATGTGCGATCTCAAGGGAATTTCACCCAGCAACGTCACAGCCAGCGCCATGGTAAAGAACGCTTGCGACTGCATGACCAGTGACGCCAACCCTGCGGGAAGCCCCCATTTGATCGCCGTGTAGAGAAGCCCGAACTGCGCGCAGCCCATCACCATGCCGTAGACGATCATGTGCTTCCACGGAACTTTCGGGCGCGACATGAAGAATACAAGCGGCACGGCAGCGAAGAAGTATCGCAACGCCGTCAAAAACAAGGGCGGCATATCCATGACGCCGACCTTGATAACAACGAAGTTGAAGCCCCACAAAAACACGGTGATCAGGGCGAGAAAGATGTGCGGCACGGCCATTTTGTTTTATCCAATCGGGTGCCGCACGAGATTGCGGCGTTCTTAACCGGCGGCGCGCTTCCAACCCATGGTCAACAGGCCAGCCCCGATCAGCAGGCTTCCGCCTGTACGGTTGACGATACGCTGGACTCTGGGCTTTCGAATGGAATTGCGGGCCGCACTTGCCAGCAATCCATAAAGAGCCGCGTTAAAGGTAGCAAGCACAAGGAACGTGACTTCAAAGATCATCACCTGAGGCCAGAACGGCAGTGATGGCGTCAGAAACTGCGGCAGGAAGGCCAGCCAGTTTTCTATCGGCATGATGACATCCCTATTGATAATCATGAGGCGAGCTATCACGCCGAAAAGAGATCAAGCAGTAATTGAGAACTAAGCAGCTTTGTCGGTCAAAGGACGAATGTGTGGCTGATGCCGCGCCATAGCCTATGCCAAATCATAATTGGCCTGCATGGCAATCCACGCCTTGGCAGTGCTGACACCGGCCCGCTCCAAGCCTAGCGCAAGATCAGGGCTGATACGTGCGCGGCTATTTAAAACGCGGGACAAGGAGACGCGGGACGACATACCAAGCCTGCCTGCTACCTCGGTCACGGAAAGCTCAAGCGCGCCAACGACGTCTTCCCGCAAGAGTTCACCGGGATGAGCCGGAAATTTCATCATCATATCGCTCCTTCAGCGGTAATCCTGACGATCGACCTGATCGACATCATGATCAATGAACCGAAACGTCGCCTGCCAAATGAACAGCCTCCCGTGCCATCACAGTTCGGTGGGCGGATTGAGAACCATCGCCATCAGCACTTCATCGTAATAGGTTCGCCCGATTTTCAATGCGCGCCGTTCAAACCCATACTGCTCAAACCCCATCTTGATATACAGTTTGTGGGCAGCAAAGTTGGACGCACCGACACTAATCTTGACCTCTTCAACGAGCGGCTTGGCATAGTCCAATGCGTACTTGATGAGGGCAGCACCGACGCCCGAGCCGCGCATCTCTGGTCGCACATACATGCCCCAAATCGCGCCTTTATGCATGATCTTCAGCCCCGTCGAAATGTGAAGGCCAACGACGCCAACCATTTCATTCGTATCTGTGCGACGAGCACCAAAAACGTTTCCCTGTTCGAGGCGTCGAGCGAAGTCGGCAATCGACAACACGGCCTCGTCTTCAAACGAAGCACCGAACGCTTCCGGCTGTGCAGCCAAGCCTTCAAGACGAAGGTCGCGATAGGCCTGAGCGTCGGAGGCTAAAAGTTTATGTATGGAAGTCTGCATGGTAAATTCGCAATTCCAGCTTGATCACTCGAAAGCCTCCCCGGCCAGATGACGCCAGGGAGACACCCCCCTCAGAAGCGTGACGCCCAAGGGGGTATCAATGGTATTTCGGACCGATATTTGCTGGCAGGCAGACCAATGTCACGCCGCAGGTGGTCGGACAGATGCGAAACATGCTGTCTGGCATGCCTATGCTGCCAGGCGACGACCACCATGGTTTTGAATGTCGTCCAGACACCAAAATGCAGGAAGAGATCGTCGACAGCTTTCGAAACATCGTTTACACGTATAGATTGTTCATCGGACATAGGAAATCCATCCCGGCGCCACGAAGCTACCAGGTCCTTTTGCGATAGAAAAGACGTGCAGAACGACGGACGTGCAGATATGCAACGACACAATCGCTTTGCGACGAGTTTAGTTTGAGAAATGCCTAGAGGCAGAGAAAGGGCCGGTTAAACGGACCTTATCGGTAAGATGGCGTCATAATTCCGGTGAGGACCGGTACCATCGAACCTGCTACGCCAGAAAGGCGATGATGCATAAATGTATTCATAAGACGCCTCCTGTTGTTTGAGTTGCGAGCCTGTTTTTTTTGACACAGCTTTTTAGACAATTCAAGAGGTTCAATCGCGAATTGCAATCGATTAAACAAGAAGATGCAAAAATGCAACAATCGTCACGTGCGAGCGCCAACCTTCAATCCAAACCCCTGCAGCAGGCGTCGGGTCGTGAAGTCGGGCTGGCCGGATGTAAAAATCGCCGCGTCGAAGCCTTCGGGATGCTCTGCACCCTCCACAAGTTCGACTTTACGTCGCGCTTGACGGGCAATCGCCTCTGCCGGATCCAGCCAGTCGACCGGCCAAGGCGCAAGACGACGAAAGACGTTGGCCATGAAAGGGTAATGCGTACAGGCCAGCACAACGATATCGGTACGTCTGCCTTCTTCCTCGATGAAGCAAGGCGAAATTTCAGCCAGAACGGCCTCGTCCGGAACCAGCTCTCCCCTGATCCAAAATTCGGCCATGCGCGCCAGATTTTCGGACCCCACCAGACGCACATGGCACTGCGACGCGAAAGACTGAATGAGATCGCGCGTATAGGCACGCTTGACGGTACCGGGCGTGGCCAGCACGGACACGAGCCCTGAGCGGGTGCGCTCCGCCGCCGGCTTTACGGCTGGCACTGTGCCGACGAATGTCATCTTTGGAAACGTCGCACGCAAAGCCGCACCCGCCAGTGTAAACGCCGTGTTGCAGGCGACAATGCAGATTTCCGGTTGATGCGTATCGATCAAGGTCCCGAACAACGAAAGAAGCCGCTCGGTCAGCGCATCTTCCTCCCATCCGCCATAGGGAAAACCGGCGTCGTCAGCAACATAGACGAAGCTGCGCTCAGGCATCAGCACCCGTGCCTCGCGCAAAACGGTCAGTCCACCGATGCCGCTGTCGAAAACCAGCACCGGCTTGAGCGCCGTCTTCACGCTATCAGGCGTTATCGCCGTCATCTCTTGCATTGCTCCCCTCAGCGTAAGGACCGTTGCTGCCGCGTGGTGTCTGGCGGCCATATTTGTCGAACGTGCCGAACACACCGCGCAAGACGTTGATTTCCTGGGACGTCAGCGCCCGGCGCGATATGACGGCGCGCAGATTTTCGATCATCCGTTGCCGCTTGCCTTCAGGGCGAAAGTAACCCCGCGCGTCCAGCGCTTCTTCCATCTGGTCGAACAGGCCATAGAGCTGCTCTTTCGTTGCTTGGCTCTGCTCCAAAGGTTCGAACAATGTCTGGCTCAAATCCTCCATGCCGGACTTCATCCACTCATAGGACATCAGCAACACGGCCTGCGCGATGTTGAGCGAAGCGAAGGCCGGATTGACCGGAAAGGTCACGATCTCATCGGCCAGCGCAACCTCTTCATTGGTAAGTCCCCAGCGCTCACGACCAAACAGAATGCCGGTTTTCTCGCCAGACCTGAATTTCGTCCGCAAGGTTTCGGCCGCAACCACGGGCGCGCGCACCGGCTTGAAACCGTAGCGCTCGCGCGCAGTCGTCGCATAGGTGAATTGCAGGTCGGACGTCGCTTCCTCAATGGTCGCGAACACCTGCGTTCTATCGATCACGTGATCGGCCTTGGACGCCGCCGCCCGGGCCTTCTCGCTCGGCCAGCCATCGCGCGGATTGACGAGGCGCAATTCCGCCAAGCCGAAATTGGCCATGGCACGCGCCACCATGCCGATGTTTTCACCCAGCTGAGGTTCAACGAGAATGATCGCCGGACCTTCTGCGAGAAGCTCCAGCTCGCTATTTGTGCCTGCCATGGTCGCCTTCCAATATTTCGGCGTTTCACTGGCACAGTTTTCCGGACAAATCAAAGGCAGCGGCGGCCAAATGCCGCTTATTCGCCCTTGATGATGTTCGTCATCTCCTGAAGCAGGGAATCGCGGCCCTCGTCGCCAACCCGGTGAATGTCGTTGATCACAGGCCTACCGTCTTCTTCGATCACGTCGAAATTGACCTGATCGACGGTCGACTTCATCTCGGCTTCATCCATGCAAGCCCAAAGCTTGAACGTCACGGTGACATCCGTCACGCCGTCCTTTGCGGGTGCCGGTGTGATGTTCACGTCCTGCAGCGGGCAGCCATCCTGAGAATTGGTCACCACGTCGTAGCCGAAGGGGTCGCCCTTATCGCCGCTTTCGACTTCCGACGCTGGCTTCTTGGACGCTTCGCGGTATTGCGCGACGAATGCCTTACTGAACAACGTGGTCAGCAGATCCTCGTCGAAGATATACTTCCAGTCATCCGCCTCGCCCGACCAGTTCTTGACGGTGATGTCCATCACCTTCTTGACCGGCTCCGTCGGGTCTGCCGCAAAGGCGTTGGTCGCAAAGAGAAGAGCCGCAGTGGCGAGCAGAATTTTCCGCATGATGATGTCCTGGAATAAGGCTTACACGACGTAAGCGATTCGCCAGACTTTAATTCGCCGATGGGTTTTGGCAACGCGTTTCAGGTTGTTTTAGAACCAAAAAAACATGTGCATGGCTTTGCCTTCGCCGCGCACGATGCTATAGCCCCACGGGATATTTTTTGCATATAGCGCCCTCCCGGCGCAATCGTTCTCGAAGGTGAGGAATTCATGACAAAGATCAAGGTAGCCAATCCGGTCGTCGATCTCGACGGCGACGAAATGACCCGTATCATCTGGCAGCTCATCAAGGACAAGCTGATCCTGCCATACCTCGATCTCGATATCGAATATTACGATCTTTCCGTTGAAAACCGCGATGCTACCAACGACCAGGTAACGGTCGATGCGGCCCACGCCATCAAAAAGCACGGCGTCGGCATCAAGTGCGCGACAATCACGCCAGACGAAGATCGCGTCAAGGAATTCAACCTCAAGCAGATGTGGAAGAGCCCGAACGGCACGATCCGCAACATTCTCGGCGGCGTTATCTTCCGCGAGCCGATCATCTGCAAGAACGTTCCGCGCCTTGTTCCAGGCTGGACCAAGCCCATCGTCGTCGGTCGCCACGCTTTTGGTGACCAGTACAAGGCAACGGACTTCAAGTTCCCCGGCAAGGGCAAGCTGACCATCAAGTTCGTCGGTGAAGACGGTGAAGTCATCGAGAAGGACGTGTTCGACGCGCCCGGCGCTGGCGTGGCCATGGCCATGTACAATTTGGATGAGTCGATCCGCGAATTCGCCCGCGCATCCATGAACTACGGCCTGATGCGCAAGTGGCCTGTCTACCTGTCCACGAAGAACACCATCCTCAAGGCCTATGACGGCCGTTTCAAGGATCTGTTCGAAGAAATCTACCAGACGGAATTCAAGGCGAAGTTCGACGAAATCGGCATCACCTATGAACACCGCCTCATCGACGACATGGTCGCATCCGCGCTCAAGTGGTCCGGCGGTTATGTCTGGGCGTGCAAGAACTACGACGGCGACGTCCAGTCCGATACGGTTGCGCAGGGCTTCGGTTCGCTTGGCCTGATGACCTCAGTCCTCCTGTCGCCAGATGGTCGCACGGTTGAAGCAGAAGCCGCACATGGCACGGTCACGCGCCACTACCGTCAGCACCAGAAGGGCCAGGAAACCTCGACCAACTCCATCGCGTCGATCTTCGCCTGGAGCCGTGGCCTTGCCCACCGCGCCAAGCTGGATGACAACGCGGAACTGGCGAAGTTTGCAGCCACGCTCGAAACCGTCTGCGTCCAAACCGTCGAAGCCGGTTACATGACCAAGGATCTGGCGCTGCTCATCGGCCCAGACCAGCCCTGGCTGTCCACGACTGCCTTCCTCGACAAGATCGACGAAAACCTTAAAGTAGCCATGGCTGCCTGATCGACAGCCCTAACCTTTGAACACGAAAACCCGGCCCTCACGCCGGGTTTTCTTTTGCGCACCGGCAATATCTTGATTGCCTCGCACGACGGGCGCAAAACGCATCCTGAGGAAAACGGCGCTAACGAGGGAGACGCAAACTATGAGTGAACTGATATTCTACACCAACCCCATGTCACGTGGTCGTATCGTCCGCTGGATGCTCGAAGAAACCGGGGCACCGTACAAAACGGAATATCTGGGATATGGTAGTGCGATGAAGTCCGACGCCTACAAGCGTATCAATCCCATGGGCAAGGTTCCCGCCATCAGGCATGGCGATACGGTGGTCACCGAATCGGCTGCAATCTGTGCTTACCTGGCTGACGCCTTTCCCGAGGCGGGGCTTGCACCACCGACCACGGACCGTGGCAACTATTATCGCTGGTTTTTCTTTGCAGCCGGCCCGCTTGAAATGAGCTCGACCACTCGAGCCCTTGGCTTTGACATCACCCCCGATAAAGAGCGCATGGCTGGCTGCGGCGCCCATCGCGATGTGCTGGATGCGCTCGAACATGGTCTGAAGGCGAACCGCTTCATCGCGGGCGATCAGTTTACGGCTGCCGATGTCTACGTCGGATCACAGATCATCTGGGGTATACAGTTCGGGAGCCTCGAGAGACGCGGACGTTTTATGGAGTATCTCAAAGATCTTCACGAACGTCCTGCCTATCAGCGTGCAACGAAGATAGACACGGACGCGGCAAACGCCCATCGTACCGCCATGTAGAGCACCTATAATCTAACGAGGTCAGCCTGAACCAACGCCCCTCTTATCTCTCGGGGCTAAGTGGGCAGAAGCCCACTTCGTATTCGCAGGATCAGCCCGCCAACGCCGCAGCGACAGCCTCGATTGCTTCGCTGGCCTTTGCGCCATCCGGACCACCGGCCTGCGCCATATCAGGCCGACCACCGCCGCCTTTACCGCCCAAAGCGGCAGACGCGGCTCGCACGAGGTCAACCGCACTGAAGCGCGACGTCAGGTCCTCGGTCACGGCAGCCACAGCGCTGGCCTTGCCATCGTCAGACACGGCGATCAGCAACACGACACCGGAACCCAAACCGGTCTTGGCTTCGTCTGCCAAGCTTTTGAGGTCCTTCGCATCGATGCCAGACAACGACTTGGCAAGAAACTTCACGCCGCCGATGTCTTTCACATCGCCAGCAGAACCCTCAGCCGAACCGCCGCCCATGGCCAGCTTCCGGCGGGCTTCCGTCAGCTCACGTTCCAGTTTCTTGCGCTCATCAACAAGGCTTTCGACGCGGGTCAGGACCTCGGAAGGTTGAACCTTCAGCGATGACGCCAGCGCTTTGACACGTTCATCCTGTTCGGCCAGATAGGCCAGAGCCCCGGCGCCAGTCACCGCTTCGATACGGCGTACACCGGCACTCACAGCGCTATCGCCCAGAACGCGCACGAGACCGATCTGGCCGGTCGCCGCAACATGCGTGCCACCGCAAAGCTCGACGGAGTAAGGACGGTTTGCCTTGGCACCATGAATGCCTGTGCCCATGGATACAACACGAACTTCATCGCCATATTTCTCGCCAAACAGAGCCATGGCGCCTTCGGCAATGGCATCGTCGACGCTCATCAGACGGGTCACGACGGGCGAGTTCTGAAGGATGATCTCGTTTGCCATATCCTCAACGATCTTCAACTCCTCTGATGACATGGGCTTGGGGTGAGACACGTCGAAGCGCAGGCGTTCCGGTGCAACCAGAGACCCCTTCTGGGCGACGTGCGTGCCAAGAACTTCGCGGAGCGCTTCGTGCAACAGATGCGTTGCGGAATGGTTGGCACGCAGGCGCGACCGGCGGTCGTGATCGACGGTCAGCTCAACCTCGTCGCCGACCTTCAGGCCACCCTTTGCTATCGTGCCGATATGCGAAAACAGGCCTTCGCCCTTCTTGTGCGTATCGGTCACCGTGAAGGTGCCCTCGTCGGAGGCGATAATGCCGGTATCACCCATCTGGCCACCGGACTCGCCATAGAACGGCGTCTGGTTGACAACAATCTGAACGGTCTCGCCCTCGGTCGCACTTTCCACCGCCTTGCCATCCTTGACGATAGCCAAAACGACGCCCTCTGCGGTCTCTGTATCGTAGCCGAGAAACTCCGTCGCGCCGTGCTTCTCCTTAAGCTCGAACCACACGGTTTCTGTGGCCCTGTCGCCGGAACCCGTCCAGTGCGACCGAGCCTCAGCCTTCTGCCGTTCCATAGCCTCGGTAAAACCTGAGACGTCGACGCCGATTTCACGGGCGCGAAGCGCGTCCTGCGTCAAATCAAGCGGAAAGCCATAGGTGTCGTGAAGCTTGAAGGCAGTTTCGCCATCCAGCATATCGCCCTTGTGGAGGGTAGATGTTGCATCGGACAACAGCGTCAGGCCACGAGCGAGCGTCTTGCGGAAACGGGTTTCTTCCAGCTTCAGCGTCTCGGAAATCAGCGCTTCAGCGCGTACCAGTTCGGGATAGGCGCGGCCCATCTGCTGGATAAGGGCTGGTAGCAACGTCCAGATCAACGGCTCGCGCGAACCCAGCAATTCGGCGTGACGCATGGCACGGCGCATGATGCGGCGCAGAACGTAGCCGCGACCTTCGTTCGACGGCAGAACGCCATCGGCAATCAGGAACGCGGTGGAGCGCAAATGATCGGCGATGATGCGATGGCTCGCACGGTTTTCACCTTCGGCTGGAACGCCGGTCGCTTCCACGGAAGCGGAAATCAGTGCCCGGAACAGGTCCGTATCGTAATTGTCGTGCTTGCCCTGAAGCAGCGCGGAAATACGCTCGAGGCCCATTCCGGTATCGATGGATGGGCGCGGCAGGTCGATGCGCTCGTCCTTCGTCACCTGCTCATACTGCATGAAGACGAGGTTCCAGATTTCGATGAACCGGTCGCCGTCTTCATCGGCAGAGCCTGGAGGTCCACCCCAGATATGGTCGCCATGGTCGTAAAAGATTTCCGAACAGGGACCACAAGGGCCGGTATCGCCCATCGCCCAGAAATTGTCGCTGGTTGGGATGCGAATGATGCGATCATCGGAGAACCCGGCAATCTTCTTCCACAGGTTAAAGGCCTCGTCGTCTGTGTGATAAACAGTGACCAGCAGGCGGTTCTTATCGATGCCGAATTCACCGGTGATCAGGTTCCAGGCGTGGGTAATCGCCTCTTCCTTGAAGTAATCACCAAAGGAGAAATTGCCGAGCATTTCAAAGAAGGTGTGGTGACGGGCGGTATAGCCAACATTGTCGAGGTCATTATGCTTGCCACCGGCGCGCACGCATTTCTGAGACGACGCAGCCGTAGAGTACGGGCGGCTCTCAAGACCTGTAAAAACGTTCTTGAACTGGACCATGCCGGCATTGGTAAACATCAGCGTCGGGTCGTTGCGCGGAACGAGCGGGCTGGATGGCACGATCTCGTGGCCGTTCTTCTTGAAGTAGTCGAGGAAGGTCGACCGGATCTCGTTTACACCGCTCATAAGAAGTCCTTCATTTCCACGCGATCACGCTGCCATAGCATAAAAAACACTGGCTTTTATCGTTCACCATCCTGCCTGTCCAGCCAAAGAGGGCGGCGTTACGGCACAAATAAAGGCCGCGCGACACAATCGCACGGCCTTTGATGTTCAAACGTTCAAATACTGCCTCAACCTAAGGTTCGGCAAAGCCGGATCAAGCGTCAGGATCGACGCCATCGGCATCCGCTTCAGGTCCACCATTCTGGAGGAACTTCTCAGCGATCAAACCGGCATTCTGGCGCAATGCCAATTCGATTTCCTCAGCAACGGCCGGATTTTCCTTGAGGAACGTTTTCGCGTTCTCTCGGCCCTGCCCCAGACGTTGGCTCTTGTAGGAGAACCAAGCACCCGCCTTTTCGACGAGACCAGCCTTCACGCCCAGATCCACCAACTCGCCGGTCTTCGAAACGCCTTCGCCATACATGATGTCGAACTCGACCTGCTTGAAGGGAGGGGCCATCTTGTTCTTGACGACCTTGACGCGGGTCTGGTTGCCGACAACCTCTTCGCGGTCCTTGACCGCGCCGATGCGGCGAATATCAAGGCGAACCGATGCGTAGAACTTCAGTGCATTGCCGCCAGTCGTCACTTCGGGCGAACCGTAGGAAATACCGATCTTCATACGGATCTGGTTGATGAAGATGACCATCGTCTTCGATTTGGAAATGGACGCCGTCAGCTTGCGCAGCGCCTGGCTCATCAACCGGGCCTGGAGGCCCGGAAGGCTATCGCCCATCTCGCCTTCAATTTCCGCACGCGGCGTCAACGCCGCAACAGAATCGATAACAAGAACATCGACCGCACCGGAACGCACCAGCGTGTCGGTGATTTCGAGCGCCTGTTCACCCGTATCAGGCTGCGAGATCAGCAGGTTATGAAGGTCAACGCCCAGCTTGCGGGCATAGACCGGATCGAGCGCATGCTCGGCATCCACGAAGGCGCAAATGCCGCCCTTTTTCTGCGCTTCCGCAATCGTCTGCAACGCCAACGTTGTCTTACCGGAACTTTCCGGTCCATAAATTTCGATGATGCGGCCCTTGGGCAAACCGCCAATGCCAAGTGCGACATCGAGGCTGAGCGACCCTGTAGAAACGGTCTCGACCTCAACGATACTTTCATTGGAACCGAGCTTCATGATCGATCCCTTGCCGAACGAACGTTCGATCTGGGAAAGCGCCGCTTCCAGTGCCTTGCTTTTATCCACTGCTTTGTCCTCTACAAGACGCAAAGAATTTTGTGCCATCTGGAACCACCTTTAGGTTATTGAAGCCGCACAGGCAATGAAGCTCTCTATGGCCGTTTTGTACTTTATTTGTTCTCATTTCACAAGGAGCCATCATCATATTGAAAACAAATATGGATAAGTCCTTTGTTCTACTTTTGTTTTTCTTTTCGCCTGTTGAAGAAAATGGCTGGTACGACCGTGTTTTGAACAGTGAAAATGCACGAATCGGAAGCCATGTGACCGATCCGCAGAGGAAGTTGATGTGAAGAAAATACTCGTTCTGGGCGGCGCCCACATTGACCGGCGAGGCATGATAGAAGCCGAGACCATAGCCGGTGCCAGCAATCCCGGCGCATGGATGGAAGAGGCGGGCGGCGGCGGGTTCAACGCGGCTCGCAACCTCTCGCGTCTCGGTTTCACCGTCAGGATCATCGCGCCGCGCGGCGGCGATGCCAATGGCGAGACCGTATCGGCGGCGGCGCGCGACGCGGGCGTCGAAGACACGCCGTTTACATTTCTGGATCGCCGCACGCCGAGTTACACCGCCATCCTGGAGCGCGACGGCAATCTTGTGATCGCCATCGCGGATATGGACCTCTACAGACTCTTTACGCCGCGTCGCCTGCGGGTGCGCGCCGTTCGAGACGCGATCATGGCGACAGACGTCATCCTGTGTGATGCCAACCTTCCGCAAGATACGTTGCAGGCGATCGGTATTGCCGCGCGTGCCTGTGAAAAGCCTTTGGCCGCCATCGCCATATCGCCTGCCAAGGTCGCAAGACTGAGAGCTGCCTTGCAGGATATCGACATGCTCTTCATGAACGAGGCTGAAGCAAAGGCGCTGACCGGGCAGAGCGTGAGAGACGTGCGGGAGTGGCCGCAGCGCCTGAAAGACATCGGCCTTCGGGGCGGCGTCGTTACCAGCGGTGCACGCCGCGTCGTTGCTTTCTCCGAACGGGAAACCGCCCTCCTCCATCCGCCGCTGATCGAAGCCGTACGCGATGTGACGGGTGCTGGCGACGCCATGGCGTCAGGTTATCTGGCAGCGATCACCCATGGCCAGCCTCCATCGCAAGCGTTGCGCTGGGGCGCTGCCGCTGCAGCCATCACCGTCCAGTCCGTGAGCGCCACAGCCGAAGAATTGAACGACCAAAGTCTGCGCGCAATGCTGCACCTTGTGCCAGCACCGGAAATGTTGTGAAGAGACCTTTGAAATAGATCGGAAGAACCAATGACAAAATCCACGAGCCAGCTTTTGCCCATCGCCTATTCGACCGAAGTCGCCGCCGCCAAGCAGCGCGGCGCGCCCATCGTCGCGCTCGAATCCACCATCATCACCCACGGCATGCCCTACCCCGGCAATATCCAGATGGCGGAAAGCGTCGAGCAGATCATCCGCGATCAAGGTGCAGTTCCTGCCACCATCGCCGTCATCCACGGCACCTTGCATATCGGCCTCGAAAAGCATGAACTCGAGGCACTGGCGCAAACGACCGATGCCATGAAAGTGTCGCGCGCCGATATCGCCTTCGCGATCGCAGAACGCCGCACGGGTGCAACGACGGTTGCCGCCACGATGATCGCGGCAGAGCATGCGGGTATCAAGGTCTTTGCGACCGGCGGCATCGGCGGCGTCCATCGCGGCGCAGAGACAAGCTTCGATATTTCCGCAGATCTCACCGAACTTGCCAGAACCGCTGTCATCGTTGTTTGCGCAGGCGCCAAAGCCATTCTCGATGTGCCCAAGACCCTCGAAGTGCTGGAAACAAACGGCGTCCCGGTCGTCACCTTCGGATCGACGGAGTTTCCGGCATTCTGGTCACGCGCATCGGGCCTCAAGAGCCCGCTGTCTCTTAACAGCCCGGCTGCAATTGCCAACTTCCAATCCACGCGTGAACAGCTGGGCATCGATGGCGGCATGCTGATTGCCAACCCCGTTCCGGAAGAGGACGAGATTTCCAGCGAAGAGATGGAAATCTACATCACCCGCGCTTTGTCTCACGCTGAGGAGGACGAGATTGCCGGCAAGGCCGTGACGCCTTATCTCCTGTCAAAAATCTTCGATATTACCGAGGGCCGCAGCCTGGAAACGAATATTGCCCTGGTGCGCAACAACGCCCGCCTTGCAGCCGAGATCGCTGTCGCCCTCGCTTGAGGTTACACACGTTCAAAAAAAACAAAGCCCGGAAACCTCTCGGTTTCCGGGCTTTTTATTGGCGTGAGCCAGTCAGTTCTGAGCGACAGGCTTCACGAGCGACGTGATACGGCGGATCGTCACACGACGATTTTCCTGCGAAGGGCCGAGCGTCTGGACCTTGAGGAAACGCTCGCCGTAACCCTGCGTCGTCAGATTTTCCGGCGGAATGCCGTAGACATCCGTCATGACGTTGGCGACGGATGCAGCGCGCTCGTCGGAGAGGACGAGGTTGCTTTCATCGTTGCCGACCGCATCCGTATGACCTTCGATCAGGAAGGTTTCCGCAGGGTTGTTCTTCAGAACCTTGCCGATCGCATCTGCTACCTTCCGCAATGACTGCGCCTGGCTCATCGGAATTTCCGCACTGCCGGTCGCAAAGGTGATCGTATCGAGGTCGATACGGCGAACCTTGTCACGGATACGAGCGGAGTAGCGTACCTCATCCATCGTGTAGACGCGCTCGACGGGTTCGACTGGCGGCTGCTCGAGGAAGCGGTAATAGTCGCGGTCCGGTTCGCTGGAGGTGTCGATAATGTAGTCGTCGACCGGAATACGCAGGCGCATCGGGGGCAGATCGAGGCCAGGGTCGCGATAGACATATTCGCGGTCTGGCTGATCGACAAGTTCCGGTGCATAGAACAGCACATATTCACGTCCACGGCTGTCGATGCGCGAACGCTGGATGACGTCGCCATAGCGGTTGCGCACAGTCACGACCTGCGTGCCATCGGAACGTTCCACCGTTTCGCGGTAACGATCGTCCGGCAGTCGTTCGTAGTACGGCTTGGCACCATCGCGAATGAAGCGGTCGTTATCATTGCCGCGAACGACGACGCGGTCACCGTACTGCATGAAGACGCGGTCGCCCATGTCGCGATCCCGTGGTCCACCGCGTGGCATGTCACGCGGCTGCCATTCACGCACACCCTCAGGGCGATCATAGTCAGGGCGTTCGTTGATCCGCTCACCTTGAATGTTGGTAATTGCCTGAATGTTGATTTGCGGCGCGGGGTTGCTGCCACGCGCGACCGATTGTGCTTCAGCGTCCGATGTTGGCACCTTGTAATCCTGAACGGCTTCACGTTCCTGACGGCGCTGGTTGCGTGACTGCTGGTTGCCAGAGCGTTCGGCTTCCTTGTCACTATCGAGAACAGCTGCACCCTTGTCGACAGGCAGAATGACCGTGTCGGCCGACTGGGATGGGTCCTTGGCAACCGCGCGAGCCCTGTCCAGTTCCTGCTTCGTGGAAGCGGGAGCCTCCTGCTGCGGGGTCACAATCTGCTGCGGTACAGGTTCACCTGCAGGCGCCTGTCCTGTGGCTGCGCCGTTTTCGAGTTTCGGTGCGGCATCGGGCAATGGCGGCTGTTCACCCACTGCGCCACGTGGCGGGCGGGGCTGCTCGGATGGCTGCTGGCCAGGTGCAGGGTTTGGCTGTTCGGCAGGCTTTGGCGAACGGCCGGGCGTCGTTGGCTCGGTTGGAACCGGAGCGGCCTTGGCATCGGGTTCAGGTGCTGCTGGCTTTTTGCCGGGAACGGCTGGCTTCTCAGGATTTGCTTCTCCGGCAGCGGGCGCTGGTTCCTGGGCCGCACGCGGACGCTCGCCGTCTGGACGCGGCTTCTGCTCACCCTCTGCGGCTGGCTTCTGCTCACCCTGCTGACGACGCGGACGCTCCTGCTGCTGCTCGGGCTGAGCCTGCGCTGGTGCGGCGTCCGGCTGAGCATCGCGACGCGGGCGCTCGGGGCGAGCCTCGCCTTCGGTCGCTGGCTGCTGCGCCCGGCGCTGCTGTTCAGGCTGGGCTTCTGCGGGTGCAGCATCGGGCTTCGCCTCACCGCGCGCGGGCCGCTCTGGTTCTTTCTGAGGTTCGCCTGCGCTTTCCGGTGCTGCTTCACGACGTGGTGCCGGCGCCTCTTCTTTGCTTTGCCGCGGCGCTTCTTCCGCAGGCTTTTCAGCCTTTGGTTCCTCGCCACGCGGCTTTTCAGCTTTCGGCTCTTCGGGTTGCTGTTCCGCCTGACGCTTCTTTAAAGGCTCTTCCGCAGAGGGTTCCGCCTGGGCCAAAAGCACGGGTACACCATCCGCCCTGACAACGGCGGGGGGAGACATGAATTGGGCTGCACCACCGGACACGGCGAGAGCGGGTTCCGCCGCAATCGCAAACGACATAAGGGGGAAAACCACCCCGGTCAGCAGCTTGTTTTTCTTGAGCATCATAGTTCCTCGCCTAAAAATAGTCATGTGCCGCTTGTCCCACGGCATTTTTACAAAATGTTTCTGCACATACGGGCGGTGAACAACGCGCGGATGGCAGTGAAGTTCCGATGATGAAGGAGCTGTTGTGTACCGGAAATGAACAGATAAAGGCCTTTTCGTGAACTGTTTGTGGCGTTCTGTGCAGTGCGAAACGATTAGGGTTGCATTTCTTAGACAAGGATAAGACTATCCGCCAAGCGCGGCCAACAGCACTTGAGGCAAGGTGGTCTCGCGACACATTCCCGCACGGAAAAAACAAACAAACCGTGCGGCAGACACGCCGAAAGAGAGGATCTCAATGCGTATTTCCACCCGTCTGCTTGCAGCAGCATCCATTGCTGCTATCTCGCTGTTCTCCGGTGCCGCCATGGCGCAGGACAAGCTGGTCATCGGCACGGAAGGCGCCTACCCACCCTTCAACGTTCTTGAAGCAGACGGCACGCTGACCGGCTTCGACATCGACATCGCCAAGGCACTTTGCGTTGAAATGAAGACCGAGTGCACCTTCGTCACCAATGATTGGGACGGCATCATCCCCGCCCTTCAGTCGAAGAAGTTCGACGCCATCGTGGCGTCCATGTCGATCACGCCGGAACGTCTTGAGAAGGTCGACTTCTCCAAGAAATATTACAACACACCACCAGCCATCGCCGTACCGAAGGACAGCACAGTCAAATCGGTCGAGGACCTCAAAGGCAAGACGATCGGCGCGCAGGGCTCCACAACCCACGCAAACTATGCCGAAAAGCATCTGGCTGATTCCGAGTTGAAGCTCTATCCGACAGCTGACGAATACAAGCTCGACATCACTAACGGCCGTATCGATGGCGTCATCGACGATATCGTCGTTCTGACCGAATGGGTCAAATCCGATGCAGGCGCTTGCTGCAAAATCCTGACGCCGATGCCGGTTGATGAAGCCATCAACGGCATGGGAGCAGGCATCGCTGTTCGCAAGGGCGATACCGCGCTGGCTGACAAGTTCACGGCTGCAATTGCCGCCATTCGCGCCAACGGCGAATATAAGAAGATCAACGACAAGTACTTTGAGTTTGACGCCTACGGCAAGTAAGCGGTTGTTCTGTTGAAATATCGTGGCGGAAGGCTTGCCCTTCCGCCATTTTTGTTTGAAAACACAATCATAAAACAATACGAAGCAAGCGGCAAAGACCGCAGGGGAAATTGGCATGAGCGGAGCATTTTCCGCCGTAGGTTCGTTCTGGACCTATCTGACGTATCTCTTCGATCCCTTTTGCGGGCCGGTCGGCATCTTCTCCCTTTTTGGCAACGGCACGCTCGTCGCCTGTGGCGATGCGGGCTGGGGCGATGAAATCGCTTTCGGCGTCAAGATCACCATGTCGGTCGCACTCGCAACCCTGCCCGTTGGCCTCACTCTCGGCTTCCTCATTGCCCTTGCAGCCCAATCCAGCGAAAAGTCGCTGAGGCTTGCTGCTGGCATTTACACCACGATTTTTCGCGGCCTGCCCGAATTGCTGACGCTGTTCATCGTCTACTATGGCATCCAGATGCTGTTGCAGTCCATCGGTGGCTATATCGGCTTCACCGGTCCCATCGAAATCAACGCTTTCGTTGCGGGCATGATTGCGCTTTCGGTGGTCTTTTCGTCTTACGCATCGGAAGTCCTGCTGTCTGCGTTTCGCGCCATTCCCAAAGGGCAGTATGAGGCAGGCGATGCGCTTGGGCTGCCGCGCAGCCGCACCATGGTCCTCATCATCATCCCGCAACTGGTCCGCATCGCCCTGCCCGGCATGACGAACCTTTGGATGATTCTGCTGAAGGACACGTCCTACGTCTCGATCATCGGTCTCTCTGACATTCTGAGACAAACGGGCATCGCAGCCCGCGTCAGCAAGGAAGCCTTCTTCTTCTACGGTATTGCCTGCCTGCTTTATCTCATGCTCGCCCTGATCTCATCCTTCGGCCTCGGTTTCATCGACCGGTGGTCGCGCCGTTCGGAGGCGCGCCGATGAGCCACGCCGAGCACCTCATTGCGGCGCGCCCTGCCCCGCCCGCCGCCGCCAAGCCGCTGTCGCTCTCAAAGATCGTCGGCGTAGGATTCTCGAGCCTGTGGTTGCTTCTGGCGCTGGGTCTCGTTTACAGCCTGATCGCTGATTGGGATGTGGACAAATTCACGCGCTACGGCCCGCGCTATCTCGACGGCCTTCTGACGACCATAACGCTGGTCGGCATCTCCATCATGCTGGGCGCGCTGCTATCGCTGCCGTTGGCGTTCGCGCGCATGTCGAGAAACCGCATTATCGGAACGCTGGCCTACACCTACGTCTATGTCTTCCGCAGCACGCCGCTTCTGGCACAACTCTTTCTCATCTATTACGGCCTGGGAAGTTTCCGACCGCAGATGGAAACAGTTGGCCTTTGGTGGTTTTTCCGCGAGGCATGGTATTGCGGTCTCCTGTCGCTCACGCTCAACACCGCCGCCTATCAGGCCGAAATCCTGCGCGGGGCGATCCAGAGCGTTCCAAAAGGCCAGCTCGAAGGGGCAGCGTCGCTTGGTATTTCCAAGGGCGTTACGTTCTGGAAAGTCGTACTACCGCAAGCCCTCATCGTGGCACTGCGCCCCTATGGCAATGAAATCATTCTGATGATCAAAGGCTCGGCTGTCGTTTCCATCGTCACCGTCTATGACCTGATGGGCCAGACCCGCTATGCGTTTTCCCGCACCTTCGATTACCAAACCTATCTCTGGGCGGCGATCTTCTACCTCTCAATGGTCGAGATCTTGCGCCACGCATGGGCATGGCTGGAAGCGCGCCTGACGCGGCACCTGATACGATAGCGCTGGCAGCACTCTCCAGAGATGGATGCTAACACCATGAAAATTAATAGAATTTTGTGACAATCGCCGATTTTGGCAAGGTTCGGTTAACCCTGTCATGTTCCCATGGTTGTCGATACCACATCAGGTATCGGCGACCACCAACGACGGGAGCAGATGCGATGAACAAAGACATGGAAATGATGTTGAAGGGCTATGGCGTGACCACAGCCGAAATTCTCTACCGCATGCCGGATCATCCCACCCTGTTGCAGACCTACCTTTGGCAAAACTACGATCTCGCGCCAGATTTCCCTGAAATGCAAGGCTTTCTGAAGTTCTGGAAGGAAAAGCTGGACGGCCCTCTCCATTCGGTTCGCTACGTTCACCGTCAGCTGATTTCGGCGCAGGAATGGCGGTCGCTGAAGGGTGAGTTCATCCTTCACTGATCAAAACAAGGATTGCACCTGACGGCATTGGCGACTAAGCAGGCTTCGGATTTCAGCCAAAACCCGGATGCCTGCCATGACCAAAAACCAGAAGATCGATGAAGACGCTCTTGCAGAAGCCTATAATCGCGCTCTTGCCCTGGAAAAGTCGGGTGACATTGACGCAGCGGTGAAAGCCTACGAAGACGTTTTGGCAATTGACCCGGAAGACCATGGCGGGGCCGCGGTCCGCATCGCCTCCATGGGGCGCGGTGAAACGCCGCCCAAGGCACCGGATGCCTATGTCGAAACCCTGTTCGACCAGCAGGCGGAAGCCTTCGAGGACATCCTTGTGGAACAGTTGGGCTACGCAGTGCCGATGGTGGTTCGCCAGCGCCTGCAAACACTCGAACTCGGGCCGTTCAAGCGCGTCCTCGATCTCGGCTGCGGCACCGGACTGACCGGAGAAGCCCTGCGCGACATGGCCGACGATATCACCGGCATTGACCTCTCGGAAAACATGGTCGAAATCGCCCACGAGAAAGACCTCTACGAGACGCTCTATGTCGCGGAAGTCGAAGACTTCCTGGAAGACAACGATGACGAGCCCTTCGACCTGATCACCGCAACCGACGTCCTGCCCTATCTCGGCGCACTCGAGCCGCTCTTCTTCGGTGCCTCGGAAAATATGGAGGATGGGGGCCTGTTCATCTTCTCGTCGGAAACACTGCCCGACGACGCGCTTGCCGGTCGCCCCTATATGGTCGGCCCCCACCAGCGTTTCGCCCATTCGGAAACCTATATCCGCGAACGCCTCGCCGCGACCGGCTTCGACATCATCGAAGTCACTGACATCAACGTTCGCATGCAGGACGGCCATCCGACACCGGGCCATCTCGTGATCGCAAAACTCAAGGGCTGATGCGGCCCAAGGCCTTGACCGCTGGTTCCCGCATCTGGTGCGGGAAACCACTTTGAGAGGCAGAGCCTGTTCAGATCACTCTTCGCCAGACTTCGCGTTGTCCAGAAGCATGTAATCCAGCGGCAGCTCGGTCGTATATTTGATCTGCTCCATAGCGAAGACGGACGACACGTCACGAATTTCGATCTTGGCGATCATGCGCTTGTAGAAGGCGTCATAGGCGGCAATGTCAGGCACGACGACGCGCAACAGATAGTCCACGTCACCGCTCATGCGGTAGAACTCGACGACTTCAGGAAACTCGGAAACGACCTCGGAAAAGCGCTTCAACCATTCGATCGAATGGGATGCGGTGCGGATCGATACGAAAACCGTAACTTTGGTGTTGACCTTGGCGGCATCCAGAATGGCCACGCGGCGGCGGATGACACCATCCTCTTCCATTTTCTGGATACGACGCCAGCACGGCGTCGTGGAAAGTCCCACTTTCTTGGCCAGATCGGCGACAGCCAGCGTGGAGTCTTCTTGCAGAATACGTAGTATTTTTCGGTCGAGACGGTCCAATCTACTCTCCTCCAGAATTATTTTCCTCTGTTTACACTAAAAAAAAGAGAAAAAAAGAAATTTGTTTCAAATCCGAAGCCTTTCCACACTCTGTCGCAGCACGGGCAACAACTCGTCCTCAAACCAGACATTCTGACGTAACCATGCGCTATTGCGCCAGCTCGGATGCGGTAGCGGCAGCACGGGTAGGCCATGATTGGAATACAGCGTGCTGCGCCAATTCTGTACTGTCTGCGTCATTGTCTTCATCCGGTGCGCACCCAGATGCCAGGCCTGCGCATATTGGCCGATGGCAAGAATCAGTTCGATCTGCGGCATCGCGCTCATAACCGTTTCTCGCCATTGCGGCGCGCACTCACGCCGGGGCGGCAAGTCGCTGCCTTTGGTGTCATAGCCGGGAAAACAGAAGCCCATCGGTACGATCGCAAACACATTCCGATCATAGAAGGTCTCACGGCTGACATTCAGCCAGTCGCGCAAACGGTTTCCCGAGGCATCATCGAATGGCAGCCCGCTTTCATGCACACGCAAACCCGGCGCCTGTCCCGCAATCAGAATTCTTGCCATAGAAGAAATGACAGCGACGGGCCGAGGCTCATGCGGCAAGCGGTCATCCATTCCTTTCAGCGGTGCGTCGCGACAGATCCGACATCGCGCGATGTCACGCCGCAATGCTTCCATTGCCTGCTCCTGCTCTGCCCTCACCACCATTTCCTGACCCTACCAACCCAAAACGTGACGAACCACACTCAGCACCCCGGCAAGCGGCAGGTCCATATCGGCAGCCTTGTGCTCTCGCCGCCAGTCTCTGGGTTGCTCGAAGGTTCCCGACCAAATTCCTGCACGCCGCGCCTGCGCCTGGCTCTGTTCGTCGCCGAACAGGAAATATTCCGTTGTAACGGCAAGACCCGCCGCCACCACCTGCCCCGCCACATCCTGATCATTCACCGTGCAGCGCACCAGCAAACGCTTGTATTTGTCACGGTCGTTACCCGCACACTCGACGTCTCCGCTCTGAATGACAGCAGTGAGATAGGCCTTGGCTTCCCGACCGCAGTCCCACTCGCCCTTCTCGCTCTGGCAGCTTTGGCGCATCTCGGGCGCGTCGATACCAAGCAGCCGAAACCGTTTGTCACCGAGCCCAAGAGTGTCCCCATCGACAGCATAGAAGCGACCGGCGAACCGTTCGTCGTTCGCGCCGTCCAGCCGCGCAGCAATCAGGATGCCCAGCACCATCATGAGAATGAAGATCAGCCCGTCCCTGATGGGCCTGAAACCGCGGCCTGACTTTCGTCTCATGTAAGAACAAACCCTTTTTATAAATGGCAAACAAATCCTTTAGCAGCAGCATCTTCTTAAGATTTTCCGTCTAGCCTGCAAGTCCATGCATTATCCGCGTTGTGTACAATGAGTAAGAGCGCTAGCACCACTGCCGACAAGAATATCGTCGACCGGTCCCGGACGCGGCGCAACAAGGCTGTGTTCGACACGGTCAGGTTGACGCGTGAGCGCTTGCAATATGGCCCTGTAGGCACAAGTGTCTTCGAGCGCGACATGCTGCAGATGCACGTGGTCGAAACGTTGCAAAGCGCAACGATCATGCCTCTTTTCATCGTGCTGGCAACAGGCGTCGGCATCTATATCAGTCGCGATCCGCAAATTGTTGGCTGGGCTGTGCTTGCCTTGTCTGCCCACGCGCTGGCGCTGTTCTTTGCGCGAAAAGCGTCGCGCCAGGATCTCAACCCCACAAACCTGAACACCTGGCACAACATTTTCCTCGCCACGCAGATCATGATCGGCCTGATGTGGGTTTTGTTTGCGCTTCAGAAAATCGCGCCCGGCGACCCCTCGCTCATCATGTTCTACAAGGGATCGACCCTGTTGATCGCTTTATCGATCACTTCGATGTCGAGCTCTCTGTTGCGCCGCTCGATGCTGATGACCTTTCTACCGGTGCTCGTTGCACTGGGCGTAACGGCAGCAATCTCGCGAAATCCGATGGAAATCGGCCTTGCACTGATGTTTTCCATGGCCATGCTGTTTTGCCACCACGTGACCAAACGGCTCTATCTTTCCAACCTGAAGCTGCTGTCCTACCAGTCCGAAAAGGACGATCTGATTGCGGAGCTGGAAGTGGCCAAGTCCATGTCAGACGAGGCCCGCCGTCGCGCCGAAGAAGCCAACATGGCAAAGTCGCGCTTTCTGGCGTCCATGTCGCATGAACTGCGCACACCGCTCAACGCCATCCTCGGGTTTTCCGAAGTAATGGCGTCGGAAGTCCTGGGGCCGCTAAACAATCCGCTCTACAAGGAATATTCCGGCGATATCCACCGCTCCGGCCAGCATCTTCTCGACCTGATCAACGAGATCCTCGATCTGTCCCGCATCGAAGCCGGCCGTTACGACCTGCAAGAAGAGGCAATAGGGATTCTGGAGATTGCGGAGGATTGCGTGGGCATGATCCAGTTGCGCGCTCGCGCCAAGAACATCCGCATTTCCCAGCACTTCGAAAACACCCTGCCCCATGTCTGGGCAGACGAGAAGGCCATGCGCCAGGTGATTTTGAACCTGCTGTCGAACGCCGTGAAGTTCACCCCGCAGGGCGGTGAAATCTCGATCAAGGCGGGCTGGACAGCCAGCGGTGGCCAATATGTGTCCATCAAGGACAATGGTCCCGGCATTCCCGAAGATGAGATTCCTGTTGTCCTGTCAGCCTTTGGACAGGGTTCGATCGCCATCAAGAGCGCCGAACAGGGAACGGGCCTTGGCCTTCCCATCGTTCAGGCCATTCTGTCCAAGCATGACGGCCAGTTCGTGCTGAAGTCCAGACTGCGCGAGGGCACCGAGGTCATCGCAATCCTGCCGGCCAAACGGGTGCTTCAAAGCATTCCCGCTGTCGAGGACGTTCCCGTCGTCCAGCCGCGCAGACGTTCTTTCGCTTAAAGCAGAACGATGGACAGGAAGAACGTGTCCACGAGCGAATAGAGCAGGAAGCCGCCATTGGCCAGCAGCATGCAGAAGACTGCAAAGGAACCGAGATCCTTGGCATGCCGGGCCGCAGACGAGAACTCCGGCGACACTCGGTCAACGATCTCCTCGATGGCCGTATTGAGCGCTTCTACGGCAAACAGAACCAGCGTCAGTCCTGCGAAAACCATGTAATGCGCAAGCGGCGCATCGATGACACTCAACAGCACCAGCCCTCCCCCGAAGGCCAGCACCTCATGGCGAAACGCAGCCTCCTGCCATAGGCGCGCAAGCCCTTGGGCTGAATAACGTGCGGCGGCAAATAGGTGTCTGAAGCCGGTCTCTTTTTGAAAGACCGGTTCTGTCGGAGGCGGGATGTTGAGTTTGTCCATCGTGATCTCAGTGGTCGGTGCGGGTATCGACACCCGCCGCTGCAAAGGTCGCCATGCCGGAATGACACGCTGCCGCAGATTTGACGATACCGGCGGCCAGTGCTGCACCCGTGCCCTCGCCCAAGCGCATGCCGAGCGCCAGAAGCGGCGTCTTGCCGAGCTTCTCGACAGCGGCAAGATGCCCCGGCTCACCTGATACATGGCCGATCAGACAATGGTCGAGTGCTGCCGGATTGGCAGCCTTGAGCAGTGCCGCTGCCGCCGTTGCGACATAACCATCGATCAGAACCGGGATTTTCTCTACCCGGGCCGCCAGAATGGCACCCGCCATCGCAGCGATTTCGCGACCACCCAGACGGCGCATGATTTCCAGCGGGTCGGACAGATGATCCCTGTGGAATTCGACGGCCGCTTTGACGGCGGCAATCTTGCGCGCCATGACATCGCCTTCCGAACCTGTGCCGGGACCAGTCCACTCCTCGGCGGTGCCGCCATAAAGAGCCAGATTGATCGCAGCGGCAATCGTGGTGTTACCGATGCCCATTTCGCCGATACACAGAAGATCGGTGCCACCGGCAATCGCTTCCATGCCAAACGCCATCGTGGCGGCACAGTCGCGCTCGGAAAGCGCTGGTTCGCAGGTGATGTCACCCGTCGGATAATCCAGCGCCAGATCGAAAATCTTCAAACCAAGATCGTGGGTAACGCAAATCTGGTTGATGGCGGCGCCACCGGCGGCGAAGTTTTCCACCATCTGCTGCGTGACAGAGGATGGATAAGGCGTGACGCCGTGACGGGTCACGCCATGGTTTCCGGCGAAGATCGCCACCAGCGGGCGGTTCACGGCGGGCGCGCGCCCTGACCACGCCGCCAGCCACATCGCG
The DNA here is from genome assembly GCF_014196515.1 of Rhizobium skierniewicense. Lineage (GTDB taxonomy): Bacteria > Pseudomonadota > Alphaproteobacteria > Rhizobiales > Rhizobiaceae > Agrobacterium > Agrobacterium skierniewicense. The sequence goes on from NZ_JACIDV010000013.1 coordinate 110,197, forward strand.
ATTTCCTCAAGACGTCCCAGCGAACCGGCGGGCTTGGTCAATTGCGCATTGCGCTCCTTGGCGGCAACCAGCGCGAAGGTATCAGGCCCCGGCAAATCGCGCAGCAGCGTACGAAAATCATCAAAAGGCAATCCGCTCATGCTCATGTGACAGGTCTTTCTGGTCGCGCCGGACGCTTGTATTTTCCGGCAAATCGGTCTTTGTTGCGCTTCTCATAATCGGGGATGCGCAGAGGAACAACCTCAAATACGATCGGCATCTCCTCACTGGCTGGAGAGACGGTTGCGGACAGGCGATTATCTGACGGATATCATGCGATCGCTGGGCTTTCTCAGCCGCATCCCCGTGCACGATGTCTTCTTTGCAGATGAACACCGCTCAATGGCGGAGTCGTCACGCGTCTTCCCGTTGGCTGGCATTCTCATCGCCATCCCGTCCGCCTGCGTAGCAGCAATTCTCGTCGCAAATGACGCAGACCCGGTTCTGTCGGCAGTCATCGTACTGACCATCGCAACTCTGATCACCGGCGCGCTGCATGAAGATGGCCTTGCCGATACGGCAGACGGTTTCGGCGGTGGGAGTTCGAAAGAACGCGCGCTGGAGATCATGAAGGATAGTCGTATCGGCACCTACGGCGCCATCGCCCTCATCCTCTCCTTCTTGCTGAGGGTGGCAGCCCTTGCCGCGCTGATGAGAGACCTATCTGCATTGGGCATTGCCATCAGTCTCATTGCCGTTGCCTGTCTCAGCCGGGGTGCCATGGTCTGGCATTGGCAAGCGCTTGCACCTGCTCGGCCAAGCGGCGTTGCGGCATCGGCGGGGCAGCCAGGGGCGACAGAGCGAACGCGCGCACTTGGCTACGGATTCGGTGTCGCGGGCGTGATCGCCATGAATTATTATACGCCGTTTCCCTTCATCCTTGCCCTCGCAGCGCCTCTGGCGGCCACGTATCTCTTTAATCGCTACTGTAACCGCAAAATTCAGGGGCATACCGGTGACACCATCGGTGCAACCCAGCAGATCACGGAGATCGTGATGCTTTCTGCACTTGCCCTGATCGTTTGATGTGAAGATATAACCCAATGGAAACGCCTTGCATAAACGTCTGCTCGCTCGATCCCGATGATGGCCTTTGCGTGGGCTGTTATCGCACGATTGACGAGATCATGGGTTGGTCAGGTTATGGGGATGCAAGACGCAGTGCCATCATGATCGAGTTGCCGAACCGCATCTCGAGCCGCGACGCTCAAAACACCGGGGAGACCGAGACCGTATGAACAGGCTGACCTTTGTTTTTCTGATCCTGGGCATCGGTCTTGCTCTGCTCATCTTCAATCATGATAGCGGCCGTACATTCGGTATCGCCAACGACGATTTTGCCCATGCGCTCTATCTGGCGCCAATCGCGGCCCTTCTATCGGTCGGCATCTTGCAGGGCAATCGGGGTGGCTTCGGCACAGCCATCCGGCAAATGGCGATCTGGCTTGTGATCATTCTCGGCCTCGTCGTACTCTATCTCTACCGCTACGATTTCCAGCGTGTTGGAGAAAGGGTGCTGGCCGGGCTTATTCCCGGCCGCGCCGTTGTCGTCACCACGCAAGGTGGTGGGCAAGAGGTCATCATCAACAAATCCATGAACGGCCATTTCGAAACCGACGCGCGGGTCAACGACACCAGCATCCACATGCTTGTCGATACCGGTGCAAGTTCGGTGGTCCTGTCGAGCGAAGACGCACAAGCAGTTGGCATCAACGTTGAAAGTCTGGATTATTCCGTCTCGGTCATGACGGCCAATGGCCGCACATCCGCCGCTCCCGTCAGCTTGCGACAACTCGCCATCGGCCCGATTGTCAGGCGCAACGTGGAAGGCCTCGTTGCCCAGGAAGGCCAGCTCGACCAGAGCCTGCTGGGCATGACGTTCCTGTCCACGCTTGGCTCGCTTCAAATGCAGACGGACGAACTGAGACTGCGCGATCAATGACGCCGGGCTGCCTTCAACTTTAGAACTCGAAAATCTGGCGGAACACACCGGGTGCGATCAGCGATAGCGGATTGATCACCAGACGCGGCGTGTCTGTCTGCCCGGTCAGCTTGAAGGTGATGCCGAGCAGGCCGCGGTCCTGGCCGTTGCCAAGGAAGATGCCGATGAAGGGCAACTCACCAAACAGCCGGTTGAGACCATAGGCCGGCATGAAGGTGCCGGTCATATCCATATTGCCGTTTTGGTCTTTGACGATGCCCTGGAACGTCGCGCCGATCTGCTCGCCACGAACAACTCCGTTTTCCAGCGCAAGCGTGCCGTTGACATAGACAACCCGCGCAAATCCGCGTTGGAATTTCTCCGAGCTGACATCGATGTTGCGCCGAACGGCGGTGTTGAGGCTGCGTCCATCCTGCCCTGTCGGTGTGGCGACGATATCCTGAAGCTTGGCCTCGTTGACGACGGCAAAATTGCGCATGTCGAGAGACCCACTCCAGTCGTTTCCGTTGGCCGTCGTCAGTGCAAGGTTCAGCAGGCCACCACGAAGGCGCGAATAAAGGTTGGCGAACCGCACGAATGATCCGGCATCGCTGGTCGTCACGTTGATCGTCCCGCCGTCGCCGCGGTTGATGGTCTGCGCTACGAGGGCCTGCCCACGGCTGGTAACGCCCTTGAGATCGATGGTTCGCAGCTTGCCGTTGCGCAGATTGACATCGGCATCGACGTTGCTCATCACCTCGTCGTTGAAGCCATAGACCTTGTCGATCTGTGCCTTGATCGAGAAAGAGCCGAAATCGCCATCACCGGAGCCTGATCCGCTACCCCCACCGCCACCGCCACTTGGCGCAGGGTTTCGAAGCTTGGCGATGAGCGGCTTCAAATCGATGGATTTGCCATTGGCACTGATGGTGTAGTTCTTGCGTGAAGAGGACACAGCCACTGCGAAATTATCCTGCGGTGATAGTTGGAAGCGCGAGAAATTCGCGGAGATCAACCCGCTCTTGTCAAAGGAGAGCTCGCCGTTGGCGCCGAAACCGTCGCCCTTCAAGGAGAAATCGCTGATGTTGGTGCGGCCATCCACCACTTCGACCGCAAGGGATGCCGTCGCCGGAATACCCGGACCCTTTGTCCAGCCTAGACCGGGCAGAACAAGTGAGGCATTGGACAGATCAAGTTTCACGCTCTGACGCTTCGGGTCGCTACCGTTGATTTCCAGCAGCGCCGTGCCGCTAATAACCTTTCGCAGCTCCGGTGCGAGTTTAGCGATCTGCGCCGATTCGAGCGTGGCTTTGAGCATCAGTTGGCGGGCAATCGTGCTGGACTTTCCGACCGGCTGAACAAGATCGATATCCATTGCCACATCGTCGATCCGCCCCTTCCCCTTCAAATGCAGGGCCTGCTGGTCGATCGTCAGCGGCCCGTTGACACCCGTCACGGTGCGACCGGCAAAGGGGCGTGTCAGCGCTACATCTTCGAGATCGAGGTGCGCAGACCATACTGGCGGTGGTGGGTTCTGGCTGTTCAGCAGACCCACTGTCAGTTTGACATTGGCTTTCACCTGCCCGGCAAAGTCTCCGGGTTTGAACTCGGAATCCTTCAAGGCATTGATCGGCCGGAACGTCGCCATCTCGGCTACGGCATCCGCAGCACCGGAGAGGTTGAGATCAAGATCGGCCATCAACGGCTTCTCATAGACCGACTGTATCTTGAACGTGCTGTTTTCGAGCGTCACCGTTCGGTTGGAGGGAGAGAACGACATCGCCCTGATGATATCGACATCAATCGTTTCGCCCTTCAGCTCGAAATGGGCGGAGGCATCGCGCAAAGGGGGAATATCGCCTGCGACACTGAGACGGGTATTTTCCACATCGAACTTGATCTGCAACTCGTCGCCGGAAAGCTCCATCGGACAACCGGGGCCACACATCTTTCCCTGGGGTATGAACACGGAGATCGAGCCATTGCGAACGGTGCCGCCATACAGGTTCGAAATGACCCAGGGTCGGGCCTTTCGCGCCATCCAGAACGGCCACAGCTGCTTCACAGCCGTTGCTTCCATCTGCGCAATCTGACCGCCGAAACTGATTTCGGGCGAACCGACCCCGAACGTCACCTTCAACGAGCCGGCCATATCGCCGAGCGGGCTTTTGACATAGAGCCCAGGAAAATCCAGGCGGCGCGTCGTTTTGTTGAAGGTGCCATCCGCCGTCAGATCGAATGGTACGGGTGGCTCACCGCCCGCCTCGGCCACGGCCTGGGCACCTTCCAGTTTCAGTGAGAGATCGAAACCTTCAGAATTATCCTTGATGTTTGCACGAAGCGGTAAAACGGATTGGCCGAAGGTGAAACCAGAATTTTCCAGAGCAATGACATTGCTGTCGAAATCGTAGTGCGCATTGATGCTGCCACCCGTCACGGGTTGCGCGTCGCCTCCAATATACAACTTTCCATCGCCAATGCCTGCCGACACCGACAGTGCGGGCTTCGCGTCAGCGCGCTCACGGCTGCCGAGAATGTTGAGGCCAGCTTTTACGTTGAGGCCCTGATGCATCAATCCTTCAGGATCGTGCAGCTCCACAAGAGGTCCAATATCGAATCCATCGAGCCTGGCGCTGAAATTGTCGATGCCGCCATTGGCACCTTTCGCTGCCAGCGCAAGCGTGGCAACCTCACCGTTGAACGCGACACTGCCGTCCAGCGCATAACCACCTTCACCGTCTGGCACCAGAGAAAGCTCCTGCAGCACGATGGTGCGTGCACCACCGTCCTGTTTCGGTGGAAGAAGGATCGAAATATCCGACAGATCGATCTCGTCCGTGCCGCTGCTTTTGAACGTCTGGGCAAAGGTATCCAGCGCCTTGAAAGCCATGTTCAGATAGTCAGGCACCGCATCGACACGCAGTTTCGCCATGTCGATGCCCTGCCCTTTCGGCAACAAGGCTGTGTCGAGTTCCATGCCGGTCGCTTCGATGCTTTGAACAGAGACGCGCCCTGTCAGAAGAGCCAGAGGATCGAGCGCCATACCGATCGCACGGGCGCGGCTCATGTGCTGGCCGGTCGCCTGCTCGATGATATCGACATCCTGCGCCACCAGTGCGAGCTGGAAGCCCGATGCAAACCGAACCGATGTGGAGCCGATACGCGCTTCGTAACGTGAGCCCAGCGCATGCTCCAGCGCCTGCTTGGCCTGCGTCGAGAGCGCATTGTCGACGGAGCCCGTCTCGATGGATAAAATGATGCCACCGATGGAGATGAAGGCCAGAATGAACAGCGCTGCGAAAACTTTCAGGAGCGATCGCATCATGGAACGCGGCGCCGGACAATGAACGATGATGGGATCTTCAATCTGGGCAGAGGGCATCGCATGCAGCGGCTGGATGTCGCGCTTGTTGAAACTTACCTTCTCGCCACGAATTTCCGCCATTCGCCGTGCCTGCTCCCGGAATTGCCACGGCCCTGAAATCACCATCAAGACCTGTTCGGAGTGACGGCTCAACCAATCACACCGTCTGACTCGCCACAAGACTGGACGAAGCGCTTATTCGGTATATATCGAATAATGGCCCATTTACTCAACAATCCGGCGAAAGAAAGGTCACCCATGACAGATTTGAAAATTGGCGATAATGCACCGGATTTTACCCTCCCCAGAAACGGCAGTGGAGACATCGCGCTCTCGAGCCTCAAAGGCAAAGCCGTGGTGCTCTACTTCTACCCCAAGGACGACACGTCGGGCTGCACAGCGCAGGCTATCGACTTCAGCGCTATGGGCGGCGAATTCGAGGCTGCCAATGCCGTTGTGATCGGAATCTCGCCTGATTCGGTCAAAAGCCACGACAAATTTGCCGCGAAACACTCCCTGTCGGTGATGCTGGCGTCCGACGAGGAGCGCAAGGTTCTGGAAGCCTATGGCGTCTGGAAGGAAAAAAGCATGTATGGCAAGAAATATATGGGTGTTGAGCGCACGACCTACCTCGTGTCACCAGACGGCAAGATCGCCCAGATCTGGAACAAGGTGAAAGTTCCGGGTCACGCCAGGGCCGTGCTCGACACCATCAAAGCGTCCTAGGGTTTGCTCGACGCGGCAACGTCAAAACTTCGTTAACCTTAACAAATTACTATCCAGCCGAACGACAATCGGCTGGAGGATGGATTTTGACGGGAGCGGGTAAAAACCTGGCATTTGGCAAAAAACGCCAGCAGCACGTCTTGATTCTCGCAAGTGGCGACACACTGCGCCACTTCACCATCCGGCCATGGCTCGCGGCCACCGGCCTTTGTCTCGCTGGCCTTTTGAGTGTCGGCTATATCGGCGCAACGGCCTATCTCATCTTGCGCGACGATCTGGTCGGGGCCACCATCGCCCGCCAGTCCCGCATGCAGACCGAATATGAGGCCCGCATCTCCGCCCTGCGTGCGCAGGTCGACCGCGTCACCTCCAAGCAGATGCTCGACCAGCAGGCCGTGGAGCGCAAGGTCGAAAAGCTGCTGGCACAGCAAAAGGACCTCACCTCCCGTCATGGCCGCATGAGCGAGCTTCTGGAGCGCGCCGAAAAATCGGGCGTATCCGACACGCTTGATCAGGCAGCACCGGTCAACGCCTATTCACCAGACAAAAGAGCCGGCCTCTCCGGCGCCTCGAAGGCAATCGACGCCGTCCTGTCGTCGCCCTCGACCAGCCTGAAGGGTAGTATCGGCTACGCCTCCAAAAGCGAAAAACTGTCAGATCGCAGCCTGTCGATGATGATCGCCTCGCTCAGCAAGGTCGAGAACGAACAACTGACGCGAATCGCCTCGCTGACGACAGGCGCCGAGACCAAGGCGGACGCCATGGCCGACATCATCCGCCGAACCGGCATCAAGATCGAAGATTCGGCCTCCCAGAATATTGGGGGCCCCTTCGTGGAGCCGATGACATCAAGCGCTGCCACGTTTGAAGAACAGCTCGGCAACCTCGATACGGCACTCAACCGGCTGGAGACCGTGCGCGGTGCCGCCGTGTCGCTGCCCTTCGGAAACCCCGCCCCCGGACGTGAAATTTCCAGCCGTTTCGGAAACCGCATGGACCCGTTTCTGGGTCGTCTGGCATTGCATGCCGGTATCGATTTTGTCGCTGAAACCGGCGCTGACGTGCACACGACAGGTGCCGGAACAGTAGTGAGCGCTGGATTTTCGGGCGGTTACGGCAATATGGTCGAAGTCGATCACGGCAAGGGCATCACCACACGCTACGGTCACCTGTCGCAAATTCTCGTCAAGGAAGGCGACAAGCTCGCGCTCGGCGAAGTCATTGGCAAGGCCGGCAGCACGGGTCGCTCGACCGGCCCGCATGTCCATTACGAAGTGCGCCTGAATGACAATCCGGTCGATCCCGCCCGTTTTCTGGTTGCCGGAACCGAACTGAAAACCTATCTTCAATAGAACAGTCGGCGCGATGCCGTCGTGGTTATTGATGACAATACAATTGCCGGCCCCACTGCAAACAGTGCGGCAACCTGTCTTATTTTGGGATAAATCCCTGTTTCCTTGACTTTCTGGCTAATTCGGCCTATTTCGCCGCTACAGTCTGCGGCGTCGCCGTTATGACAGCTAAGTGTTCTTTTCGAACCAACACGGAAACAGTTTTTCCTTTGACAACATTCTCTGATCTTGGCCTGAGCCAAAAAGTTCTTTCTGCTATCGAAAGTGCCGGCTACACGATACCGACACCTATTCAAGAAGGCGCGATTCCGCCAGCGTTGGAACGACGCGACATTTGCGGCATCGCACAGACGGGTACGGGCAAGACCGCATCCTTCGTGCTGCCGATGCTGACCCTTCTGGAGAAAGGCCGTGCGCGCGCAAGAATGCCGCGAACCCTCATCCTTGAGCCGACACGCGAACTCGCCGCACAGGTGGCCGAGAACTTCGAAAAATACGGCAAGAACCATAAGCTCAACGTGGCCCTTCTCATCGGCGGCGTGTCCTTCGATGAGCAGGACCGCAAGCTGGAGCGCGGCGCAGACGTTCTGATCTGCACCCCAGGCCGCCTGCTCGATCATTGCGAACGCGGCAAGCTTCTGATGACCGGTGTCGAAATCCTCGTGATCGATGAAGCGGACCGCATGCTGGACATGGGGTTCATTCCCGATATCGAACGCATCGCAAAGATGATTCCTTTCACCCGTCAGACGCTGTTCTTCTCGGCCACCATGCCGCCGGAAATCCAGAAACTGGCCGACCGCTTCCTGCAGAACCCGGTTCGCATCGAAGTCGCAAAGCCATCGTCCACGGCAAAAACCGTCACGCAGCGCATCGTCGCCACGCATGACAAGGATTACGAGAAGCGCGCCATTCTGCGCGACCTCATCAATGCCCAGACGGACCTGAAGAACGCCATCATTTTCTGCAACCGTAAAAAGGACGTCGCCGACCTGTTCCGCTCGCTGGAACGTCACGGCTTCTCGGTCGGCGCTCTGCATGGCGATATGGACCAGAACTCGCGCACGAAAATGCTCGCGGGTTTCAAGGATAACCAGATTACCCTGCTCGTCGCTTCCGACGTCGCGGCTCGTGGCCTCGATATCCCTGATGTCAGCCACGTCTTCAACTTCGATGTTCCGATCCACGCGGAAGACTATGTCCACCGCATCGGTCGTACGGGTCGCGCAGGCCGCTCCGGCGCTGCGTTCACGCTCGTCAACCGCCGCGACACGAAGTATCTCGACGCCATCGAAAAGCTCATCAACGAGAAGATCGAATGGTTGAATGGTGACCTGACCGCCTTGCCGGAACCGATGGAAAGCTTCGCCTCGGAGCGTCCGCGCCGCGGCAAGGAAAAAGATCGTGAACGCGGTCGTGGCCGTGACAGAAACCGTCGCGATGCCGCTCCCCAGGTTCAGGCTGCAGCACCGCAGCCGGACATCGAAGAAAAGATCATTCAGCCAGCTGCCATCGTAGAGATCGCAGCCAATGGAGGCGACAAGTTGAAGGCAGAACGCAAGCACGAAAGAGCACCGCGCAATTTCGAGCGTAACCACAATTCTTCGCCACCTGCCAACGATGACAATCGCCGCCGGCACTACCGCGATCACGATGACGGCCCGACACCGGTCGGTTTCGGCGACGACATTCCTGCTTTCATGCTGATCGTCGCGACCGCAAAAGCCTGACCATGAAGCCCGGCATCGATTTCCCAGGTGTCGGCGCCGGCCTCGTCATCGAACGCGATGGCAAGGTGCTTCTCTACAAGCGCGTGAAGCCGCCTGAGGCAGGGCATTGGAGCATTGTGGGCGGCAAGGTCGACCACATGGAAACCGCACACATCGCTGCAAAACGCGAGGCCGAGGAAGAAACCGGCCTGACGATCGGTGACGTGCGCTTCCTTTGCGCCAGCGAGCAGATCATTCCCGCGGACGGACAACACTGGTTGTCGCTTATCTATCTGGCCGACGATATCCAGGGTGAACCCAGCCTGACCGAACCCGACAAGTTGTCGGATATGGGGTGGTTCGGGATGGACGATCTTCCTCAGCCCCTCTCCCTTTTTGCCCGCGATGCCTTCCGGCATCTACGCGATCGCAAGGCGTGAACCGGACTGAAGAGCCTATAGTGCTGAAAATACGCGAAAACTTCTGCTGGATGGACGTTTAAAAGGCATTGCCTCTTTTGCAAACCGTCCGGTGTCGATAAACATCGCATGACAGCTAGAGGAAAATCCCCGCGCCATGCATTTTATTCGCCTGCTCACCATTGCGGCCAGCCTCTCTCTGGCAGGTACAGCGAGTGCCGCGACAATCGGTGTCGTCGCGCCGCAGAGCGGACCTTACGAGATGCTCGGCCTGCAAATTCGCCAGGGCGTTAAAATTGCAGCGGCGAAAGTTGGCCTCGATGTCATGGAAATTCACGAAAGCTGCGAAGAGGGAAGCGGCGGGGCCATTGCCGACGGGTTGGTGGCTGCCAAGGTCAGTATCGTCGTCGGCTTCCTGTGCACTGAAACCCTGCCGGACGCGTTGCCAACGCTGAAAAACGCGGCCATTCCCGCGATGACCCTGTCCAGCCGCGCCTCAGGCCTGATGGAAGACACGCTCAAGAGCGGCTGGCCGCTGTTTCGTCTGGCACCATCCGAAAACGATGAATCGGAGGCCGTAATCGCCGCTATATTGCGCGATTGGAAGGGGCACTCCTTCGGTTTGATCGATGACGGCACCATCTACAGCCGCGAACTGGTGGATAAAATCCGCGCCAAGCTGGAAGAATCTGGTCTCAAGCCGACATTCACCGACACGATGCGTCCCGCGCAGGAGCAGCAGGTCGCATTGGTGCGGCGGCTGGCCCGCACCGGTATCACCCACGTCTTCATCGGCGCCGAGCGGAATGATGTCGCCATCATTGCGCGCGATGCCGCAGCGGAAAATGCTCCGCTGACCATTCTCTCGGGCGATACGATGCGGGCGGCCAACATCCCGGTCCCCATGCCCACAGGCGTGCTCGCCGTTACATTGCCGGATGTCTCAACGCTGCCATCGGCTGCCGATGCTGTGAGCGCGTTGCGCGCCGCCAATGTGGAGCCGGAGGGGTACACCCTGCCCGCCTTTGCCGTGACCCAGATCGCGGCAAAACTGGTCGAGCTCACACAGTCGGAAGGCAAGCCAGCCCCCACGCTTCTGGTTGGCACCACATTCGAGACCGTAATCGGTCCCATCGTTTTCAACGATCGCCATGAGCTGCAGACCAACCCTTACCGCCTCCAACAGTGGAACGGAACGGCTTTCGTACCTGTGGAACGTGCCGAGCGTTCAGCGCAATTGCCTCAGCCGTGATTGTTGATGCGACGTATCGGTGCTAAATGCGCACAATAAGGGATCGGTGACGAAGGACACTTTCCAAACTCCGTCAGCGTCTCACATGTTTATTCTAGGAGCTTTGCAGATGCCTCTTCCCGTGCGGATTGCCCCCTCCATCCTCGCCGCCAATTTCGCAAAACTTGGACAGGAAGTGGCCGATGTAACGGCAGCCGGTGCCGACTGGATTCATCTCGACATCATGGACGGTCACTTCGTTCCGAACATCTCGTTCGGGCCGGATGTCATCAAGGCGCTGCGTCCGTACAGTCAGGCGTTCTTCGATTGCCATCTGATGATTGCGCCCGCCGACCCCTATCTCGAAGCCTTCGCCAAGGCCGGCTGTGATGGCATCACGGTTCACGCCGAGGCAGGTCCGCATTTGCACCGTTCGTTGCAAACCATCCGCTCGCTCGGCAAGAAGGTCGGTGTGACGCTCAATCCCGCCACACCTCTATCGGTTCTGGAAAACGTGCTGGATGATGTCGATCTCATTCTCATCATGAGCGTCAACCCCGGCTTCGGCGGCCAGAAATTCATTCCCGCCATGCTGGACAAGATCCGCGCCGCCAAGTCACTGATCGGCAACAGGCCAATCGAACTGGAAGTCGATGGCGGCATTACCATAGCGACAGCCGGAAGTGTCATTGCCGCCGGTGCCAACGTACTGGTTGCGGGTTCTGCGATCTTCAAAGGTGACGGCGTGGATGATTACCGCACCATGGTCAGCGCCGTGCGCGCATCCGCCGAACAGGGTCGCAGCTAAGCGGCTCATCCCTCCATACATCTGCCCCTCGCCACATCGTTCCTTGCCCTCGAATGCGTTGAGATTGCCGGAACACTTTGCTAAAGGGGCAGACATGTTCCTTCCTGAGAGAAAGTCATTGCCATGATCCCTCGTTATTCCCGGCCGGAAATGGTCGCAATCTGGTCGCCGGAAACCAAGTTCCGGATCTGGTTCGAAATCGAGGCACATGCGTGTGATGCACTTGCAGACATCTGCGTCATCCCCAAGGAAGCCGCAAAGACCATTTGGGAAAAGGGCGGCGCTGCCGTGTTCGACGTTGCGCGGATCGATGAGATCGAGGCCGTCACAAAGCATGACGTCATCGCCTTCCTGACGCACTTGGCCGAATTCGTTGGCCCCGACAGCCGTTTCATCCACCAGGGCATGACATCGTCCGACGTTCTCGACACGACGCTCAATATCCAGTTGGTGCGCGCTGCCGATCTTTTGATTGCGGATATGGACCGCGTTCTGAACGCGCTGAAGACCCGCGCCTTCGAACATAAGGACACCGTCCGCATCGGTCGCAGCCACGGCATCCATGCCGAGCCGACGACGATGGGCCTGACCTTTGCCCGCTTCTATGCCGAGATGGACCGCAACCGCGCCCGCCTCGTCGCAGCCCGGGCTGAAATCGCAACCGGTGCCATCTCCGGCGCTGTCGGTACCTTCGCCAATATCGACCCATCGGTCGAAGAGCATGTCTGCAAGGCGCTTGGCCTCACTCCAGAGCCCGTCTCCACACAGGTGATTCCACGGGACCGCCACGCCATGTTCTTCGCAACGCTTGGCGTTATCGCATCATCCATCGAAAACGTAGCCATCGAAATCCGCCACATGCAGCGCACCGAGGTTTTGGAAGCCGAAGAGTTCTTCTCTCCGGGCCAGAAGGGCTCGTCCGCCATGCCGCACAAGCGCAACCCGGTGCTGACCGAGAACCTGACGGGCCTTGCTCGTCTCGTGCGCATGTCGGTGGTGCCCGCAATGGAAAACGTTGCCCTGTGGCACGAGCGCGATATCAGCCACTCCTCCGTCGAGCGCGCCATCGGCCCCGACACGACGATCACGCTGGATTTCGCACTGAACCGTCTGGCGGGCGTTGTCGAAAAGCTGGTGATTTACCCGGACAACATGCTCAAGAACATGAACAAGTTCCGTGGTCTCGTTCACTCACAGCGCGTTCTTCTGGCACTGACGCAAGCCGGTGTCTCTCGTGAAGACAGCTATCGTCTAGTCCAGCGCAACGCCATGCGCGTTTGGGAAGAAGGCAAGGACTTTCTGGAAGAGCTGCTCGCCGACGAAGAAGTGCGCGCCGCGCTGCCTGAAGACAAAATCCGCGAGAAGTTCGATCTGGGCTATCACACCAAGCACGTCGACACGATTTTCAATCGCGTCTTCGGCAAGGCATGAGGTCGAAAGACTTTCCTCCCTTCTCCGTCATCCTCGGGCTTGTCCCGAGGATGACGGAGAGAGGATTTACCGAAACGACACAAACCACCACCTTGATTGAAACCACGATGACACCGAGATATGCGGCATGAAAGCATCCGAAGCAGATATCCTCATCGTTCCCGGCTACACCAATTCCGGTCCAGAACACTGGCAAAGCCGCTGGCAGGAGAAACTCTCCACGGCACGCCGCGTGGAGCAGGCAGAATGGTCCAAGCCGGTCAGGGAGGATTGGGTGGCCAAGCTGGTCGCGGAGGTGAATGCCTGCACCAAGCCCGTGGTGCTGGTGGCGCATTCGCTCGGTGTGCCAACCGTTATGCATGCCCTGCCCCAAATCAAAGACAAGATTGCCGGTGCGATGTTCGTTGCCCCGCCTGATGTTGCAAACCCGGATATCCGCCCCAAGCACCTGATGACGTTTGGGCCCTATCCGCGCGATCCCCTGCCCTTTCCCACAATCACCATTGCCAGCCAGAACGACCCATTCGGCACCTACGAGCATGCGGGCGATATTGCCAATGCCTGGGGCTCGACATTGATCGATGCGGGCATGTCAGGCCACATCAATGCCGAATCGGGTCACGGCCCCTGGCCAGAGGGCACGATGGTGTTCGCGCAGTTTCTCAGCAAGCTGAAACCGCCTGCCGCATTTCACGACTGACTTTGTTGAATGGTCGCGCAAAACCGCGATTATCACTTGTAACACAGAATTTTCCACACCTCCCTTTTAACCACGGCTTAAGTCTGCAACAATAACCTGTAAAATAGGCAGCGCGCGTTCACGTGCGTTTTAATCGTTTTAACGATGGCAGGATCGTGTGAACCCAGATCTCTTGCTGAAAGATATACTCGACGCCCTGCCTGTTCCCTCCATCCAGATTTGGCCCGGCGGTGACATCGCCTACCTGCCGCCTAACGCCCCCTCTCTGCCCCATTGCAGTAACCCTGCGCATCTTCTGGATTTCATCCACGCAGATGACAGAGTGCGCGTGGCAGAAGCGCTCCATTCTCTTGCAGGTCGATCACCTGTAACGTTGGAGGCGCAACTTGTGGGCATACCGTCTGCCCCCCGATATGCGCTCCTGTCTTTCTCCTTTTTCCAGGCAGGCGACCTTAAAACCGTGCTTGTCCAGTTTACCGATGTCACGCCTCAGAGGTTGCGCGAACAGGAGATAGCGCAGCGCGAAAGCCGCTGGAATAGCGCACTGGTCAGTTCGCTATCGGGCGTCTGGGACCAGAACTTCGTCACCGGCGAGATGTACGGCTCGGAAACATGGCGCGCTATTCGGGGCATGACGGCAGAGGATGAGATCGAGACGGATTTCGAGCGCTGGGTCGACTTGGTCCACCCCGATGATCGCGAACACACATTGCACTGCATCGAGAGGCAGAACGCAGGCGACCCGGCCTATACAGCATTCCAGTATCGCGAGCGGCACAAGGATGGCCACTGGGTATGGATCGAATGTCGCGGGGCCTGTATCGAGCGTGACGAATACGGCAAGGCCGTGCGGATCGTGGGCACGGATACCGACGTGTCGGAACGCAAGGCGACGGAAAGCGAGATGGAGCGCATATCGCGCCATCTGAAAGTCGCGCTCGAGGCCTCGCAGGTCGGCGTTTTCGAGGTCGATTTTGAGGCTGGTGAGACGATCTGGGACGACCGCATGTGTGAGATATACGAGGTTGACCCCGCCACGCCCGTGAAAATCGGCGGCTTGTGGGAAACCCGTGTTCACCCCGATGATTTGGCACGCGTCGACACCAACGTGTCAAACAAGATCAAGGAGCTTCAGCCCTTCTCGGAAGAGTATCGGATCGTCAGGGCGGATGGCTCGCTCCGCTATGTGCGTGCGCGTTCGCTTCCTTTCATCGATGAGGATGGCCGCAAGAAGATGATCGGTGTGAACTGGGATGTGACAGCGGATGTGCAACTGCGCAATGACCTGGAACGCGCCCGCATGCTGGCAGAAGCGCGCGCCTGCGAACTGGAGGCGGCCAAGCTGAGCATCGAGCACAATGCGATGCACGATTATCTGACCGATTTGCCAAACCGCCGCTATCTCGACACCATTCTGGAACGCCGAACCCAGGCAGCCGATAGAACCGGCCCTGGCATCGCCGTCCTGCATATCGGGCTCGACCGTTTCAAGCAGATCAATGACACGCTGGGCCACCGCGCCGGCGATGGGATGCTCAGGCACGTCGCGGACATGCTGCGCAAAAACTTGAAGACCAACGAGTTCATAGCCCGCATCGGCGGCGACGAATTCGTGCTTCTGTCACCCTTCAATGGCAACACCCGCAAGATTGCGTCCATCGCAGACAGACTGGTGAAGGAACTGCGAAAGCCTGTCCTGTATGATGGGCAGGAGTGCCGCTTCGGTGCCAGCATCGGCATCGCCTGCGGCATGGACCCGAATTTCGATTACAAGCAGCTTCTGCTCAATGCGGATATGGCCTTGTACAATGCGAAAAAAAGCGGACGCAATCGCTATGAGTTCTTCTCGTCCGATACGCAGGACTGGCTGATCAACACAAAACGGGTCTCAGACGAAATTCTGATGGCACTGGAGCGAGACGAGTTCGTTCCCTACTACCAGTTCCAGTTCGATACCCATACGCTGGACATCTCCGGTGTCGAAACGCTGGCACGCTGGAACCACCCGGTAGAGGGGATCCTTTCCCCGGACAAATTCCTGGATATTGCAGAAGACCTCGACGTGGTCTCCACCATCGATGGCGTCATTCTGGAAAAGGCGATCATCGACTTCAAACGTTGGCGTTCGACTGGTCTGCCCATACCAAAGGTGTCGGTCAACGTCTCGGCACGGCGCCTGCATGATCCGCTGCTGACCAAAACACTGGATGGGCTCAAGATGGAGCCGGGCACATTGTCCTTCGAGTTGCTGGAATCGATCTTTCTGGACGAGAGCAACGAGATCGCCCTTTCGAACCTGCAGAAGCTGCGGACGCTTGGCATCGATATCGAAATCGATGACTTCGGTACTGGCCACGCCTCGATCATCAGCCTGTTGAAGGTCAACCCCACCACGCTCAAGGTTGACCGTGAGCTCGTGAAGCTTGCGTCCCAATCCATCGAGCAGCGAAAGCTTCTGGGCTCCATCATCGATATCGGTCACTCTCTCGGCATCAAGGTCATCGCCGAAGGGGTGGAGACCGCAGACCATATTCGCATCCTTCAACACCTGAACTGCGATTCGCTTCAGGGATACGCCCTGTGTCGCCCGCTTCCGGCAGATGAGGTCCGCACCTTTGTCACAAACGAGGGCTGGAGAACCGCACCCTTCGCCATTCAGCGATCGTCACGGGCCATGGAACACGCAGCGGCACTGCCCAAATGAAGACCGCATGTGGACAACACAGCTATGGCCAAAGTTGGCCACGCGAAGAAGGCAATCGAATACCCGCTGACTGCGTTGCGAACACCTGTCATCTGCCATGCATATTTTGTACATTTTCAGCATCGGCATAAATTTGGCCGTGTTTTACTGCTTGTTATTGTCGCACACTCTGCCCAAATCGTTTTTGGCAGAAATAAACCTGTTGAAAAGGCCCAACGGCGGGACGACAGTCTCGTAGAAGCAGCAGGCTAGGGCCACAATCGAAGCGAACGCAGCCCCTGCCTCATTGTCGAATGGCTTCTTTTCCGTTATGGGACCGCTTCAATACACGAAACGAACGCCGCCCATCCGGCGCCAACCAAGAGATTTGTTAATATGAACCGTCGCCGCCGTATTTACGAAGGCAAGGCCAAGATCCTTTACGAAGGTCCAGAGCCAGGAACTCTCATCCAGTTCTTCAAGGACGACGCAACCGCCTTCAACAAGAAAAAGCACGAGGTCATCGACGGCAAGGGTGTTCTGAACAATCGTATTTCGGAATATCTTTTCACGCACCTCAACAAGATCGGCATTCCCACGCACTTCATCCGCCGCCTCAACATGCGCGAGCAGTTGATCAAGGAAGTGGAGATGATCCCGCTCGAGATCGTCGTGCGAAATGTTGCCGCCGGCTCTCTTTCCAAACGGTTGGGTATCGATGAAGGCGTGGTTCTGCCGCGCTCCATCATCGAGTTCTATTACAAGTCCGACGCGCTCGAAGACCCGATGGTCTCCGAAGAGCACATCACCGCATTCGGCTGGGCAAACCCGGCGGAGCTTGATGACATCATGGCGCTTGCCATTCGCGTCAACGACTTCCTGTCCGGTCTTTTCCTCGGCGTCGGCATTCAGCTCGTCGATTTCAAGATCGAATGCGGCCGCCTTTACGAAGGCGATATGATGCGCATCATTCTGGCCGACGAGATTTCCCCAGATAGCTGCCGTCTGTGGGATATCGAGACGCAGGAAAAAATGGACAAGGACCGTTTTCGCCGCGATATGGGTGGGCTTCTGGAAGCCTATTCGGAAGTCGCGCGCCGTCTCGGCATCATCAACGAAAATGAACCGATCCGCGGCACGGGCCCGGTTCTGGTCAAGTGAATTCAGGAGAGTATCAGGTGATCAAGGCACGGGTGACTGTTACGCTGAAAAACGGCGTTCTCGATCCGCAGGGTAAGGCAATCGAAGGCGCTCTCGGTAGCCTCGGTTTCGATGGTGTTGGTCATGTTCGTCAGGGCAAGGTCTTCGATCTTGAACTGAACGTGGCCGATCGGGCGAAAGCCGAGGCCGACCTGAAAGCGATGTGCGAAAAGCTCCTCGCCAACACGGTGATTGAAAACTACTCTATCGCTATTCTCTGACGCTCAGGAGCCGTCCCATGAAATCCGCAGTCGTCCAGCTTCCGGGCCTCAATCGTGACCGTGACATGATCGCGGCTTTGACACGGATTTCCGGCAAGGCACCTGTCACCATCTGGCAGACGGAAACCGACATTCCCGATGTCGACCTCATCGTCATTCCCGGTGGCTTCTCCTATGGCGATTACCTGCGCTGCGGCGCCATCGCCGCACGGATGCCCGTCATGCAGGCTATCAGGGAAAAGGCTGACAAAGGCGTCAAGGTTCTCGGCGTCTGCAACGGCTTCCAGATCCTGGTCGAAGCAGGTATGCTGCCCGGCGCATTGATGCGCAATTCTTCGCTCAAATTCGTCTGTCGTGAAGTGAAGCTGGAAGTCGTCAACAGCGACACCGAATTCACCCGCGCCTACGACAAGGGCCAGATCATTCGCTCTCCGGTCGCCCATCATGATGGCAATTACTTCGTGGAACCGGAACAGCTCAAGTCTTTGGAAGACAAGGGTCAGGTCGTGTTCCGCTACGCCGATGGCACCAACCCCAACGGCTCGCTCAACGATATCGCCGGCATCATCAATGCCCAAGGCAACGTGCTCGGCATGATGCCGCACCCGGAAAATCTTATCGAAGCCGCCCATGGCGGTAATGACGGGCGCGGCATTTTTGCTTCCGCCCTTGGCGTCATCGCAGCGTAAATATTAACAAAGCCGGGTTACACCGGCTTTGTTGTATTTCACTTACATGGATTGAAGCGATGAACCGCCTGCCCCTTCGTAGCGCATTGAACATTGCAGGCCTTGGCCTGGTGGCTCTCTCTGTCGCTGCTTGCCAGTCCGACAGAAAACCGGCCACCTCCGCATCCACATCGCAAGCAGCACTCCCGGTCATGGAGCGCGTCGCACTGGGTGCCAATGCCTGCTGGTTCAAGTCAGGCGACCCGGCGTTCAAGGCCTACCGCCTCGCGCCTGAGCTCAATTCCTTCTCCGGCCGCCCCCGCATTCTGCTGGTGCCGCGCAACAGCCCGGAATCGCGCCCCATGCTCGTCGTGCAGGCGGAAGGTAACCCTGCCAAGATCGACGCTTTCGGCCCTGCCATGAACGAACCGCATTCGGCCCGCATCTCCACCGACGTCAAGCGTTGGGCGAACGGCGGCAAGGGCTGCTCGTAAACAGAAAACCCGCCCGCGCCGGTTGGGACTGGCGCATGGCGGGCTCTGCCGACAATGGTGTGCAGCGCCAGGGGGAATTTGGCGATGCTTGCGGCAGAAAAGTAGGCGGGTTCAACGTGGCGGTGTGAGCCAGGACGAAAACAACGCTTTTTGAGCCTCCCTCAACGCCTGCTCACGTGTTACGCCAATGTCATGCAATTGCTCGTTCGCCAATTCCCGAAGCGCCAGTCTGCCCGACCGTTTGCTCTGCCAGGAGCCAATCACCGCGATCAATCGCCCAAACACGCCCTGCGCAACGACAGCCGATTTCGGATCGACCATATCGCCACTATCGCGAAACATCCGTTCGCGCTGGTACCCATCCGGATACATTGTATCTATTGCCTGATTGTATTGATCCATCTTGAGCATATTGTACCTCTCAACGCAAACGCGCCTTCATTCATCCGTTTCACTACAGATACAATTGACATAATAATGAATACAATGCATATATTGTCACCATGACAAATTGGACACCAGACCTCTCCAACGGCACAGGCCCGCTTTACATCAAGCTCGCAGATAGCATCGAAGCTGCGATCTCCGACGGGACCTTGCCCGCTGGCGCAAAGCTGCCGCCCCAGAGAAATCTCGCCTTTGATCTGGGCGTGACGATCGGCACCATCAGCCGCGCCTACGCACTCATCCATGAGCGTGGCCTTGTCAGTGGTGAGGTGGGGCGAGGCACCTATGTGAACACGAGCATCACGCCAAGCCCTACGGCCAAACTGGAACGCGCAGTCGCCTCCTTCGGCGGCACGCGGCCAACCTCGGACACGCCCAATCGATATCGCCTGAACACGACAGCCGCACCCGATGTCGGACAGAACGTGCTGATCGATCGCCATATTTCGAATATCGTTCAGGAATGCTCCTTCCAGATCACCGATTATGCGAGAGCGTTTCCGCAGGAATGGTCGCAGGCCGGGGTTCGCTGGCTGTCACAGGGAGATTGGTCGCCGACGGCAGACAACATCGTGCCGACACTTGGCGCGCATGCGGCCATCATGGGCGTCATCACCGCCATGACCTCGCCCGGAGACCGCATTGTTTTCGAGGCGGCGACCTATTCCCAGATTGCAAGGGCCGCCATTTTGGCCGGTCGCCGTGCATCCGTCGTGGACAGTGACGAGGAGGGTATCATTCCCGAAGACTTCGAGCGGGTCTGTGCGCAACAGCACCCGAAAATGGTCTTTCTCATGCCAACGGGCCAGAACCCGACCTGCGCCATTCTGCCCGCCGAGCGTCGCCGCGCCGTTGCCGATATCGCCCGCCGTTACAATGTCTGGATCATCGAAGACAATCTCTACGGCGCCTTGGTCACTGATCAGCCGCCAATGATCGCACAGTTCGCGCCGGATCTCACCTTCGTCGTCGGCGGTCTGTCGAAATCGGTTTCGGCCGGCGTGCGCGGCGGCTGGGTTGCCTGCCCGTCAAATTTCGCGTCGCGCATTCGCATTTCCCACGCCATGATGACGGGCGGCCTCCCGTTCCTGTTGGCGGAACTTTGCGCACGCCTCGTCAATAGCGGCGATGCACACGACATTCTCAAAGACTGCACCGCCGAAATCAACGCGCGTGAGCAGATCGCCCGACGTAGTTTCTCCGACTTCGAGTTCAACTCCCTGCCGGATATTCCCTTTCTTTGGCTCAAGCTGCCGGAGCCATGGTTGTCTGGCACCTTCCGCAGCGCCGCGATGAAGGAAGGCATCCTTATCGATGACGAGGATGAGTTCAAAGCTGGACGTTCGGAAAAAGTCTTTCATCGCGTCCGCATCAGCTTTTCGGCACCCAGAACCCGGCGCGAGCTGACTGACGCTTTCGATATTCTGCGTCAACTGCTGGACAACGGCTCCGCAGGCTACGAAGGCGTAGCCTGAGACGGCAGCCGTCAACGAAAATAGGGGTGAACTCAGCTTTTGCGATGACCTCAGGGCATTTTCCTGTCGCACCTTGCCGCCTCTTGCGGTAAACAACCGAAAACTCCCGTACCGGCTCGAACCCCGTGAGACCTATGACACTTCCAAATCATATCCAGATCACCCCGGAACTCATTGCATCCCATGGGCTGAAGCCCGACGAATACCAGCGCATTCTCGACCTCATCGGACGCGAACCGAGCTTTACCGAACTCGGTATCTTCTCCGCGATGTGGAACGAGCATTGCTCTTACAAGTCTTCCAAGAAATGGCTGAAGACACTGCCGACCACCGGTCCGCGCGTCATTCAGGGTCCCGGCGAAAACGCTGGCGTCGTCGATATCGATGATGGCGATGTCGTCGTTTTCAAGATGGAAAGCCACAACCATCCGTCGTACATCGAGCCCTATCAGGGCGCGGCCACCGGCGTCGGCGGCATTCTTCGCGACGTCTTTACCATGGGCGCACGCCCCATCGCCGCCATGAATGCGCTGCGCTTCGGCGCACCTGACCATCCAAAAACCCGCCACCTGGTGGCTGGTGTCGTCGCGGGTGTCGGCGGTTACGGCAACTCCTTCGGCGTCCCAACGGTTGGCGGCGAAGTCGAGTTCGACGCGCGCTATAACGGCAACATCCTTGTCAACGCATTCGCGGCTGGTCTGGCCAAGTCCGACGCCATCTTCCTGTCGGAAGCCAAGGGCGTCGGCCTGCCGGTCGTCTATCTCGGCGCAAAGACGGGCCGCGATGGCGTCGGCGGTGCCACAATGGCCTCTGCCGAATTCGACGAATCCATCGAGGAAAAGCGCCCCACCGTTCAGGTCGGTGACCCCTTCACCGAAAAGTGCCTGCTGGAAGCCTGCCTTGAACTGATGAAGACAGGCGCCGTCATCGCCATTCAGGATATGGGTGCCGCTGGCCTCACCTGCTCTGCGGTTGAAATGGGCGCCAAGGGCGACCTCGGCATCGAGCTGAACCTCGATCAGGTTCCGGTTCGCGAAGAGCGCATGACCGCTTATGAAATGATGCTGTCGGAAAGCCAGGAGCGCATGCTTATGGTTCTGGAGCCATCCAAGGAAGAGGTCGCCAAGGCGATCTTCGTCAAATGGGGTCTGGACTTCGCCATCGTCGGCAAGACAACGGACGACCTGCGCTTCCGCGTTCTGCACAATGGCGAGGAAGTCGCCAACCTGCCGATTAAGGAACTGGGCGACGAAGCCCCGGAATATGATCGCCCGTGGACGCCTGCCAAGGTGCCTGCACCGCTGGCTGAGAACGATGTTCCAGACGCCGATATTGCAGACGCTCTCCTCAAGCTCGTCGGTTCCGCCAACAACTCTTCGCGCCGCTGGGTATACGAGCAGTACGACACGCTTATCCAGGGCAACTCCCTGCAGCTGCCCGGCGGTGATGCCGGTGTGGTGCGCGTCGACGGTCATGCCACCAAGGCACTCGCCTTCTCGTCTGACGTGACCCCGCGCTATGTGGAGGCAGACGCCTTCGAAGGCGGCAAGCAGGCGGTTGCCGAATGCTGGCGCAACATCACGGCCACCGGTGCGTTGCCGCTGGCGGCCACCGATAATCTCAACTTTGGCAACCCGGAAAAGCCCGAAATCATGAGCCAGCTCGTTCATGCCATCAAGGGCATCGGTGAAGCCTGCATTGCGCTGGAGTTCCCCATCGTGTCCGGCAATGTCTCGCTTTACAACGAGACCAACGGACAGGCGATCCTGCCCACCCCAACCATCGGCGGCGTCGGCTTGCTGGGCGACTGGGCAAAGATGGCGCGCATTCGCTTCGCAGCCAGCGATGAGGTCATTCTTCTCGCCGGCGCACCGGAGGGTCTTGGCCTTCATATCGCCCAATCCGTCTATATGCGCGACATTCACGACCGCACCGATGGCCCTGCCCCACACGTCGACCTCACCCATGAAAAGAAAACGGGCGATTTCGTTCGCTCCGCCATCACCGAAGGTCTGACGACAGCTGTCCACGATTGCTCATCCGGCGGCCTCGCGCTTGCTGTAGCCGAAATGGCAATGGCATCCGACATCGGTGCGACCATCGATGCGGTCGAGCATCACAATCCGGTTCTGACCTTCTACGGCGAAGATCAGGGCCGCTACGTCCTGACCGTCAGTCAGGACAATCTGGAAACCGTGAAAACCCGTGCGGCGTCGGCGGGTGTTTCGCTCGCGATAATCGGCAAGACCGGCGGCTCATCCGTAAAGCTGGGTAAGGCGCGCGCAGTCGAGATTAATGAATTGCGCAATGCCCATGAATCATGGTTCCCTCAGTTCATGGATGGCGAGTTTCTCGCCGCTGCAGAATAATCGAGGAGACAGACTATGCCCATGAAGCCCGGCGACATTGAGGACATGATTAAGGCCGGTATTCCCGGCTCGAAGGTAACCATCCGTGATCTGGCCGGTGACGGCGATCACTACGCGGCAGAAGTCGTGGCGGAAGCCTTCAAGGGAAAGACGCGGGTGCAGCAGCACCAGATGGTCTATGACGCGCTGAAGGGCAATATGGGCGGCGTTCTGCATGCTCTGGCACTTCAGACCTCAGCACCGGAATAACCAACGGCCGTTTTCGAAATCAAAGGCCTGCGCGAGACCCTCGCGCGGGCCTTTTACATGCGAGGCGGCTTGTCGGAGCGCAGGTTCGCAAAGGATGCCGCAGGCAACGGCCCCGCTGTCAGCAGTGTGAAGTCAAAACCGGATTTGCGGTCGGAACCCAGCACATACTGGCGGTGCATGCGCAAGAAATTGGTTTTGTTCTTTTTGTAGCGGTCTTCAGAGAGAGAATGCTTGAAACGGATCGGCACGATCTTCGGCTGGTCCGCCTCGCCGTGCCCCGTCAGCTTCGCTGTGTGGCACTTATAGAGATGGATGGGATCGGTCAGGCACTGGATATCGAACCAGTTCACATGCGCATGCCGCGCCATGACGCCAATGCTGTGGCGCAGCCGTGATGCACTGGAGAGCAGGCCGCATTGAAGCGCCGCACCACCCAGCGTCACGAACGAGACATGGCGATTATCGAAGGCATCCGGTTTCAGCTCCAGTACCCGGCCTGCAACGGCCAGCGCCAGACTTGCCCCCATGCTATGGGAAACGAACAGAACCTCGTCTGCGCCCTGCTCCAACGCCGTCAGCACGTCCCGTGCCTTGCCTTCGATCCAGTCCCGCGCAATCGGCTCGTCACGCCCCAACGCCAATGCAAAACGCCAGTCGGCAAACAGATGCAGCGTGTGAAACCGCTCCGAAAACGGCATGACGCCTCTTGCAAAGAGGAGGTAACCAAGAGGAACGGTAAGAAGGCAGAAAAGTATGGACATACCTGCGAGCAGCGGCAGCGCCGCAATCAGGAGAGCGGCGACGATACCCAGCGAGATGAAGAGAAACGGGAACAGAAAAAACAGACCGAAGCGCCAGGCATGGCGGAAATAGGCAAGAGCGCCACCTTCTCGGATGATCCCTGCTCCAGCCTTGAAACCAAGTCCGATCTGTTTCCAGACAGATGCGGCACGCAGCTTTGAGATCAGGTCGTTGTGGTCGTGAATGAAGATGGTGGATTGCGTGGCATGCCCGTCATGGTCCGCTGTGATATCCATACGGCTACCGCAGGTCGTCTGGCTGATGCCGTTCACGGTGTAATCGACCCCAAAAGTCTTTCCGGATTGCGCTGCACTGCGCTCATAGCGCCGCTGATGCGCTGCTGCGTCGAGAGGGTCGAAACCGGGAAAATAAAAGACGAGTCGCGACGAGACCTTCGCCATGAAAAGCAATCCTAAAACGGGCAACCCCGAAAGATCGCTTGATACGTCGGGCGTCGCACCTATATTGTAAATGATGACATTTTATAGGCATGAGAGGCGCAGTTGTCGAAAATCGTTGACCAATTGATCAGTGGCGTCATTAAAGGCGCAATGTCCGAGATCCTCAAGAAAACCGGTGTCCGGCAGACACGCCGCACGAAGCGTCGGGCGAAAGCCAGTACATCGCTCGGTGGCGGCATTGTCGGTCGTGTTCTCAAGGCAGCTTTGGGCGACAGGAAGACCCGCGTCGCCAAGAAACAGGTCAGCAAACGCCGCACAGCCGCAGCCAGAAGTCGCCAGCGCTGATCGGCATCACCAAGCGGTAAGCGCTTGCGTCTTCACATGAACAAACGTGCCGAACATATTGCGAGAAAAGAAAAAACCCGCCGAAGCGGGTTTCTTTGGTGCGGTCGAGAAGACTCGAACTTCCACGGGTTGCCCCACAGCGACCTCAACGCTGCGCGTCTACCAATTCCGCCACGACCGCATCGTGGTAGAGCCGACTTGCGCCGACGAAGGTGCATGTACCAAAAGCACTTTGGGTGCACAAGAGCGTCATGACAGATTTTTGAAATTAAAAATCAGGCACATCCATCCTATAGGAAAGAAGCCCGCAAATGCCGGGCTTGCGGCCTTGAAATCATTCTGCGAGAAGGCTGTGGAAAGGACTTTTCATGCTGACACGCACCGATATCCAGACAGATATGTTCGCTGTTGCGGGGTCTCCACCCATCCGCTGGCGAATCTCCGATATTCCAGTGCCCTACGAAGAGGCAAGCGCTGAGATGGAGCGTGAGGTCGCCGCCATTGCGGCAGGTGAAGCCAGCGAACTTGCCTGGCTGCTGGAGCACCCGCCCCTTTACACCGCAGGCACCAGCGCCAACGCAGCAGACCTCATACAGCCTGACCGTTTTCCGGTGTACGCCACAGGTCGCGGCGGAGAATACACCTATCACGGCCCCGGCCAGCGTGTCGTCTACGTGATGCTGGATCTCAAGCGCCGAAAACAGGATGTGCGCGCCTATGTGGCTGCGCTGGAAGACGTCATCATCCGCACGCTCGACAAGATGAATGTGCGTGGCGAACGTCGTGAAGACCGGGTCGGTGTGTGGGTGCGTCGTCCCGAAAAGCTGCCATTGCCGGACGGTACCGTCAGCGAGGACAAAATCGCGGCTCTCGGCATTCGCCTGCGGAAATGGGTGAGCTTCCACGGACTGTCGATCAACGTCGATCCCGACCTGTCGCATTTTACCGGCATCGTTCCCTGCGGCATCACGCAATATGGCGTGACAAGTCTTGTCGATCTGGGATTGCTGGTTATGATGGGAGATGTCGATGTTCTCTTGCGCCAGTCCTTCGAAGAGGTCTTCGGCGCAACGGAAAATGAAGCGACGCGACTGACCGGCTGAGGCCCCGTCGCAACCTTCTGTATCGACCGACGTTTGCAACACGCAGCGCTGGACATAGCCGGCTGCCTGCTCCCATCCGATAAACCTTAGACAGGTGACATTTCATGTTCACAACATCAGCCTACGCCTGCGATGATGGCTCATCCCCGCTGAAACTCGCGACCATCAAGCGCCGTGATCCCGGCCCGCGCGACGTAGAGATCGAAATCGAATTTTGCGGCGTTTGCCACTCGGATATTCACACGGCCCGCGCAGAATGGCCAGGCTCGCTTTTCCCGTGTGTCCCGGGACACGAAATCGTCGGCCGCGTTGGCCGTGTCGGTTCTGACGTCACCAAGTTCAAGACCGGCGACCGTGTCGGCGTTGGCTGCATCGTGGATAGCTGCCGCGGCTGTGACAGCTGTGCCGAAGGTCTCGAGCAATATTGCGAAAACGGCATGACCGGCACCTACAACTCGCCGGATAAGCCCATGGGCGATGGCGCCCACACGCTCGGTGGTTATTCCTCGCATGTGGTCGTTGATGACCGTTACGTGCTGAACATCCCCGAAGGTCTCGATGCAGCAGCAGCAGCCCCGCTGCTATGCGCTGGCATCACCACCTACTCCCCGCTTCGCCACTGGAATGCCGGTCCCGGCACACGTGTCGGCGTCGTCGGTCTGGGTGGTCTCGGCCACATGGCCGTCAAGATCGCCAGCGCCATGGGTGCAACGGTCGTCATGATCACCACCTCCCCCGGCAAGGCGGATGACGCCAAGAAGCTGGGCGCAGACGAGGTCATCGTGTCGAAAGATCCGGAGCAGATGAAAAAGGCGACCGCAAGCCTCGACCTCATCATCGACGCCGTGGCCGCAGACCATAACATCGACTCCTATCTGGCCCTGTTGAAGCGCGATGGTGCGTTGGTACAGGTCGGCGCGCCCGAAAAGCCACTCTCCGTCCACGCCTTCAGCCTCATTCCGGGCCGCAAGACCTTTGCCGGTTCCATGATCGGCGGCATTGCAGAAACACAGGAAATGCTGGATTTCTGCGCTGAGAAGGGCATCACTGCCGAAATCGAGATGATCAATATCGATCAGATCAATGAAGCCTATGAGCGCATGATCAAGAGCGATGTGCGCTACCGCTTCGTCATCGACATGAACAGCCTGCCAAAACAGGCCGCATGATTTAGGCCGTCTGAAAGCGAAAAACCCGCCGATATCTTCGGCGGGTTCAGACTGCTGACAAACCCGCCGATTTTTGTCGGTGGGTTTTTGCGTTTTTGGGCTTCTCGTTCAGGTGGTGTTTTCGCGAGCTGGATGGCGCA
>NZ_JACIDV010000014.1 GCF_014196515.1 Rhizobium skierniewicense
GCCATCCAGCTCGCGAAAACACCACCTGAACGAGAAGCCCAAAAACGCAAAAACCCACCGACAAAAATCGGCGGGTTTGTCAGCAGTCTGACCCGGCTTTTGAGCCGGGTTTTTTCGTTTGCACGACACCAAGTCGGTTCAGATACTCAAAATATTTGCTTGGAACTGATTCTCATGGTTCGCGAATCACGGGCAGCGGTAGACGTTTCGGCTGATTTCGACCTGCCGCGGCTGTTGGCCCCGCGCATTTTTCCCCGAAACACGTCAGCGGTCTCTTAAGAGCTGATTAACACTTTGACCGCCGTGCGGTTGATTTGTGTCGAACTTGCAACAGCATGAGGGCAACGACGCGGTTGAAGTGCTAAATCATTCGCATCACGATTGCGCGACTCTGCGCGAATGGTTTTAATCCAGTTCAAGAGCAGCAACATTCCCACCCGCTGCTTTACTGAATTGACTTGGAGGTCACCATGAACATTAAGAGCTTTCTGATCGGCTCCGCTGCAGCACTCGCAGCCGTATCCGGCGCACAGGCAGCAGACGCCATCGTCGCTGCAGAACCTGAGCCACTTGAATACGTTCGCGTTTGCGACGCTTTCGGCACAGGCTTCTTCTACATTCCAGGCACTGAAACCTGCCTGAAGTTCGGCGGTTACATCCGTTTCCAGACAGACTTCGGTCGCGACGAATCCGGCACATCTGATTGGGACTCCTTCACACGCGCCCAGTTCAACGTTGACACACGCACAGACACCGAACTCGGCGCACTGCGTGGCTTCATCGAGTTCCGCGCCGATGCAGACGGCGGCAGCGCAGCTTCCTCCGGCGTTGAAGCTCGTCAGGCATTCATCGAACTTGGTGGCCTGCGCGTTGGTAAGTTCTACAGCTGGTGGGACGACGATCTTTCTGGCGAAACAGACCTTCTGTCTTCCAACACCCTGTTCAACTCCATTCGTTACACATACGATGCAGGCTCGTTCTGGGCTGGCGTTTCGGTTGACGAACTTGAAGGCCTGAACAGCCAGCTCGCTCGTCGCGTTGGTCCTTCTGGTCTCCCAGGTATCGACATCTACTCCCAGGAAGCCGACAACAACGTTGGTATCACAGCTGGCGTTGGCGCAAAGTTCGGCGCAGCCACTCTTCAGGTCATCGGCTCTTACGACGTAGACCAGGAAGAAGGCGCTATCCGCGCTATGATGTTTGCTGACATCGGTCCTGGCACACTCGGCCTGGCTGGCGTTTGGGCATCCGGCGGCAACGCTTACTACGCACTGTCCGAGTGGACTGTTGCTGCTGAATACGCCATCAAGGCAACCGACAAGCTGACAATCACACCAGCTGCTCAGTACCTTGCAAACGTTTCTGACGACGTCGTTCTCGGCACTGTCACCAACGGCGCATTCGTAGCAGGATCCACAGTTACCCGTGGTGACGACTGGTCGAGCCGCGATGCTTGGACGGCTGGCGTAACGGTTGATTACAAAATCACCGAAGGCCTGACAACGAAGGTTACTGCTAACTACTACGACGAAGACGACAATGACGATCAGGTCACTGGCTTCGTTCGCCTTCAGCGCGACTTCTAATCTGATCTGACTTTCCAAGTCATTCAGGAAAACCCGGCTTTCGAGCCGGGTTTTTTCGTTTTGGATCGGTCGCTATAAAGGCGTGTCCTGTCGAATGCAGACCACAAAAAAAGCTCTGGATCACTCCAGAGCTTTCGCTTTACGGGGCCGTTGTTTCAAAATCAGCCGGGTCTGCCATCGCGCAAATCTGTGACAATGTCTGTCTTCTGGCCCAGCCGTGTCTTGTAGACCTGATAGTTCTCCATCACTCGCTGAACATAGTTGCGGGTTTCGGGGAAGGGGATGTGCTCGATCCAGTCCACCACATCGTCAATGGGCTTGCCGCGCGGATCGCCATAGCGGGCAATCCATTCAGGAACACGCTTCGGGCCTGCATTATAGGCGATGAAGGTCAGGATGTAGGAGCCGCCGAAACTGTCGATTTGCTCGCCCAGATAATGTGCGCCGAGTGTGGCGTTGTAACCGGCATCCGTGGTGAGCTTCGCCTGTATGAAATCCATTCCATGGCGGCTCGCCACGCCTTTTGCCGTCCCCGGCAGCAGTTGCAGAAGTCCACGCGCATTGGCAGGAGAAACGGCTGCGGGATTGAAGGCACTTTCCTGTCTGGCGATGGCATAAGCCAAGGCCTTACCGGAGCCGGAAATGTTGGCGCTGCCCGGAATGACCCCCATCGGGTAGGCAAGGGCGGCCGCATCGATGCCGCGGCTGAAAGCTGTCTTGCCGATCTGAAGCGAAACCTGATGGTTGTTGTTGGCTTCTGCGCGGGTCGCAAGGATCGCCAGTTCGCCTGGACTGTCCATCTGTTCGGCCAGAGCCCGATAGAGACTATCGGCGCGCCAACTGTAACCGGCAGCCTCCAGGCGCTCGATGGCGCGCACGGCTTCACGGTCGGCAAAGGTCTGCCGGTCGCTGTCTGTCGGGGAGGGGTAGGTGACGTTAATCGTTGTCTTGCCGATTCGGGCCGCTGCGAGTTGACCGTAGAATGTGCCCGGATTGGCCGCCGCCTTGGTGAAATAGTCCCGCGCGTCACCCGCTCCGCCCGCTTCAGCGGCACGGCCGAGCCAATAATAGGCGCGTGACGCTGAAAGCGGGCGGTTGGAGACCTGCAAAAGCGCGTTGAAGTGTTTGGTCGCAGACGCAGGATCTTGCAGCGCGCGCAAGGCGTACCAACCCGCATGGAATTCGGCATCGGCAATATCTACCGGTGACGTCGCATTATGGTTGGAGACGATATGGTACGCCTGTTTGAAATCCCCGAGGTCTGCGACGCCACGCGCAACGATGCGCCGCTCGTTCCACCACGCCCCGGGGTCGCCCAGCTTGGCTGCGTCCTTCGGCGCTTGCTCGAAGAGAGCAGCGGCCTCTTCGTATTTTTGTTGATGACGAAGATTCTCTATGCGTGCGAACAGATAAGCACGGTCTTGGCGCAGGTTGGCCGGAACCGCGTTGAGCGCCACAGCCGCAGTCTTCGATCTTTGCAGAACGGCCGCCCAGGCGGTGTAGAGGGGTTGCACCTTACCCAGATCACCAAAGCGTTTTGCCTGATCGACACGGTCGCGGTACATCAGGTAGTCCATTCGTGCCTTGTGATCGGCAACCGAAAGAAACGCGGAAAACTGGCCCATGACACGGTCTTCGAGACCCGTATTCATGGTTTCGCTTGTCCAGAGACGGCGGATGAGCGTCTGTGCCTGATCAGCCTGGCCGGAACCGTTGAGGGCCGCGGCAAGTGCCAATGTCCCCTCCGGCGTTTCCGGCGCAGTCTTTGTGAAATAGGCGATAACCTCAGAAGGCTCTGGGTTTTCGCGCAGCATAGCGCGTTCGGAATTGGCACGAAGGGTGGCTATTCCGGGCCACCCCTGCAAAACGTTCTGGGCAGCGATGATCTCGCTCGAAGGCACGTCTCTTTGTCCGGAGATCGCAATCGCCCATGTCAGGATATGCCGGTCCAGACTGGTCATGGGAAGTGCGTTGCGGATGGTCATCGCCCGCGTGGAATCACGGCTCGAAAGGGCATCAAGCCCGGCTTTTAGATCCGACACATCAAGCGGCTTGTTGGGCCGGATAATCGATCCTGTCACATCGGGGGTGGCTGGCAGGAACGCAGGAACTGCGGGAGGGTTGGGCTTCATGTAGGGCAGGGGTTGCATGCCATCGGATGATGGCCCCGCCCAAGCGCTCCAGACCGTTGCGGCAAGACCCGCAGCCAACAGTCCAAAAGCTGTTTTCTTCATGCCTCTACTCGCGATGTCAGGGTGGCTGATGTCGGCCACGCAAAGTTAAAGTTCAGGCGTCGCGCTTGTCGTCGAACCGAATTTTCCGGCTCGGTGTCGGGGCGGACAACATGTCTTCCATTAGCCGCTTTCAGCATTAACGAAACCTTACCGAACTCCATCGCTTCAGATCAAATTTAGGTCAGTGCCGCGCCTTTACAAGCTTTCGCCTTTATCTTGGCTGCATCGTGCATCTGGTCGTCGTTTCGGCCAAACTATTTGCTTTCAACACGTCAAAAGGCGCTTTTCACAGCTTGTCGGTCGCTTTGCCCCACACTAATGTGACGCTGTTTTAATCATGGAATGCGGCTGAAGCATGGACTGGCTCGCCGCTAGGAGTTTTGCATGTTCAAGGGATCCATTCCCGCCCTCATCACGCCGTTCACCGCTGAAGGTGCCGTGGACGAAACGGCGTTTGCCGCCCATGTAGAATGGCAGATTTCCGAAGGCAGCAGCGGCCTCGTGCCCGTGGGAACCACAGGGGAATCGCCAACTCTGTCCCATGACGAGCACAAACGGGTTGTGGAACTGTGCGTGGAAACAGCGGCAAAACGGGTTCCCGTGATAGCTGGTGCCGGCTCCAACAACACCCGCGAAGCAATCGAGCTTGCGCTTCATGCCCAGGAAGTCGGCGCGGATGCGCTGCTGGTCGTTACGCCCTATTACAACAAGCCGACACAAAAGGGTCTGTTTGCCCATTTCTCCGCGATCGCAGAGGCGGTCACGCTCCCCATCATCATTTACAATATCCCGCCGCGTTCCGTCATCGATATGTCTCCTGAAACCATGGGTGCTTTGGTGAGGGCGCATGAGAATATCGTCGGTGTGAAGGATGCGACCGGCAAGATCGATCGTGTGTCCGAGCAGCGCATCGCCTGTGGCAAGGACTTCGTCCAGCTGTCAGGTGAAGACGCAACAGCGCTGGGCTTCAACGCCCACGGTGGCGTTGGTTGCATCTCCGTTGCAGCGAATGTCGCGCCGCGCCTGTGCGCAGAATTCCAGGCAGCTACGCTTGCCGGAGATTATGCGCTGGCACTGGAATATCAGGATAAGCTGATGCCGCTCCATAAGGCGATCTTTATCGAGCCTGGTGTCTGCGGGACCAAATACGCGCTTTCGCGCACCCGAAACGGAAACCGAACGGTGCGCTCACCGTTGATAGATACGCTGGAACCGGCAACGCAGGCAGCGATCGATGCCGCGCTGAAACATGCTGGTCTCATCAACTGATCTCCATCGAGATGCGCCCACACCGGCGCATCTTCACTTTCGGCGTCTTTGTCCCTACATAGTGCGCACCGCAGACAGTGTGCGGGTGAATGAAAACGGATTGAAAAATGGCCCCCAAAGGCAGTCAGCGTGTCGTGAACAAGATCGTTGCGGAAAACCGCAAGGCTCGTTTCAATTATGAAATCCTCGACACATACGAGGCAGGCATCGTGCTGACTGGCACGGAGGTCAAATCGCTGCGTGAGGGGAAGGCGAATATCGCTGAATCCTACGCTTCTGATGAGGGCAACGAGATCTGGCTGATCAACTCGCATCTGCCGGAATACCTGCAGGCCAACCGCTTCAACCACGAGCCACGTCGTCGCCGCAAGCTGCTTTTGTCCAAGCGGGAAATTGGCCGTATGCGTGTTGGCATCAATCGTGAAGGGATGACGCTGGTCCCGTTGAAGATCTATTTCAACGACAAGGGCCGCGCCAAGCTCGAGCTTGCCCTGGCAAAGGGTAAGAAGCTGCACGACAAGCGCGAGACCGAGAAGGAGCGCGACTGGAACCGCCAGAAATCGCGCATCCTGAAGGGGAGTGTCAGCTAGGGCAGCATTGGTTGCAAAGACGGTTTGCTATTCGCCAAGTTCCATGACCAGAGACAAGGGTGCTCGAAACGTTGCGATCAAGCCGCTGTTTGTAAAGCGCTTGTCCACATCGCCGGTTCCGGCGATGCCCATGCGGATGAGGCGTGAGCCAAAACCTCTGCGTGCCGGTTCACGGGCAGGCGGACCGCCTTTTTCTTCCCACTTCAACGTCAGCATGGGCTTTTCGTCTTCTTGAGCAACGTCCCAGCTGATATCGACCACGCCCATATCGGTGGAAAGCGAGCCGTATTTGACGGCGTTGGTTCCAAGCTCGTGCAGGAGCAAAGACAAGGAGAGGCCAGCCTTCGGACCAAGGGGGACTTCGGGTCCGGAGATCAGGACCCTCTCAGGGTCTGCATGAAGATGCATGACCTTGCGGATGACATCGCGCAGCCGGGCCGTAGACCATGATTGCTGTAAAAGGACGTCATGCGCCGAGCTAAGGGCATGAAGCCGCCCGTTGAATGCCGCCACGGCGTCTTTTTCTGTCACGTTGCGCAGTGTTTGCGCCGCAATGGCTTGCACGATGGACAATGTATTCTTGAGACGGTGGCTGAGCTCCTGATTGAGAAGCTGCTGCTCGGACTCCGCATTCAGTCTGGCGATGGCAGCGTAGGCTCGGTCGGCAACGCCCCAGGCGAAGTCGAGCTCCAGCTTGCTCCAGAAACGCGGCCTGGAATCATGCGCGAAGAGAACGCCGACGAGGCTTCCCCTGTCGATGACGGGGACATTCACAAATGAGCGCACGCCGATAGCTGCATAGGATGCGGCGTCGTTGTCCAGCCAGTTTGCCGCGTTGATGTTCGGCACGGCCAGCGTGTCGCCCAGCTCAAGCCGTTCCACGGTCGCAGTGAAGTCGCTCAGCTTGTGGGGACCGGCAATGGACGGGACGCCGTTTGCAACCCAATTGTATTCCACGAGCAAGCTGCCCGTGCCGCTCTTGACCGTCGCATACCCGGCGCGATTGACAGCTAGGCCTTCCGAGAGAATTTCTGAGGCAATACGGGAGATGTCTTCCACCGTCTTGCCAACACGCAGGCGGTCGCCCAGCGTTAGAAGTGCGGCAATGCGGGAATCCTTGCGTTTGGAATCGGTGACATCGATAATGATACCGATCATCTTTGCCGGTTTGCCAGTCTCATCTTCGATGAACTGCGCGCGACGCGCCACCCAGCGCACCCGCTGATCGTTGCCGCGCCTGATCCGGTATTCAACGCTGAGCGGCGCTGTGCTATCGCCCCGACTGGCCGCTTCGGATTCGATTTTCTTATCCTCATCAATAATGAGGTTTTGAAAAACCGGCACCGAATAGTGGCGCTGAACTGGCACCCCGTAAATACGACAGAACTCTTCAGAGACGATCATCTCGTTTGAGGCGATATCGACTTCGAATATTCCGATCCGACCCGCATCATGCGCTGCTTTCGAACGTGCGTCATTGACGAGTAGTTCTTCGGCCTTGGCATCAGCCTTGGTGGCGCGCAGTCTGCGTTTTGCCGAAAGTCGTCGCTCCAGTGCCAGGTCGTGGGACATGGCGTGGAGATTACGGCGCAACTCCAGCAGCGACATGACCTGACGCGCAAGCGCTTGCAGCCCGTTTTTTTGCGCGGACGACAATTCCTTGGCCTCGTAGCCCAGAACGCACACGGTTCCAATTGGTAATTCGTCATCGGATTTCAGCAGGGCGCCGGCGTAAAAGCGAATATGGGGTGCGCCCGTCACAAGGGGATTGCAGTTGAAACGCGCATCCTTCGTCGCATCGGGCACGACAAGAAAATCCAGCTCAAGGATTGCTTTAGCGCAAAATGATGTGTCGAGAGGCGTTTCCCGGACACCCATGCCGACTTCGGCTTTGAAGAACTGACGACCATCGCCAATGAGATTGACGACAGCGATGGGAGTATCGCACAGGGCCGCAGCGAGTTCTGCAATGTCGTCAAAGTCCTGTTCACGCGGCGTGTCGAGGACGTTGTAGCTCTCAAGCGCTGCCAAGCGACGCTGTTCTTCAGAAGTAATCGCTTCCATTGGCCTTTTATCTGCTGATCACGTTGCCGCGCCGGCAGAAAAGGAGCCGGACATGTCGCTCATTTGATACACGAAGTGTGGCTATTACCATCATAAAAAGATGAAAAATCAAACTGTTTTCGAATGTAATGGAGAGATGATTTATCAATAGACCGTTGTAAGGATGAAGGGCCGGTCGAGGATGATGTCGGTCCATTGATTCAGCTGTGGTGAAAAACAAAGACCACGGATGCACGTAAAAAAGCGCGGGCATCGTTTCGAATGCCCACGCCCGAAAAACCGGATTTTTCTAAACCTAGTCGACCGCTTCTGTCGGCTCCACAAAGCGCTGCGTGCGTTCGCTTGGATCGCGACCGATTTCTGCCTTCAGTGACAGCAGATCGATGAAGTGATCGGCCTGACGGCGCAAATCGTCTGCAATCATGGGCGGCTGTGTGGACATGGTGGAGATGACCGAGACCTTGCGGCCACGACGTTGAAGTGCTTCCACCAGCGTGGTGAAATCCCCGTCGCCGGAAAATAGCACGAGATGATCGACCGTTTCGGACTGTTCCATGGCGTCGACAGCAAGCTCGATATCCATATTGCCTTTGATCTTGCGGCGACCCATCGCGTCGGTAAATTCCTTGGCGGGCTTCGTCACGACCTTGTAGCCGTTATAGTCAAGCCAGTCGATCAGCGGGCGAATGGAAGAGTACTCCTGATCCTCGATGAGCGCGGTGTAATAATAGGCGCGCAGCAAGTAGCCTCTCTTCTGGAAGGCTTTCAGAAGCTTACGATAGTCGATATCGAATCCAAGACTTTTGGACGCAGCGTAAAGATTGGCCCCATCTATAAAAAGCGCGATTTTTTCGCGTGGGTCGAACATAAAATCAAATCCTTTCTGGCAACGGGGCCGCCAATAATTCTCACAATAATGGCTTACCGAACGGACGCCTAATGCAGTACATTATTAAGCATTCATATAAGGCTCATGGACCACACGTCCAGTCCCCTATATGAATTAAGTGTGATTTTTGCGCAATTGACTGAAATCGGCTGGATGTGCTTTTCAGAGTGGTTTTCAGGAAAAACTTGAAATCAGTGCCCAATGCCTGTATCGGGACGGGTAATCCGCGACATTAAGACCGCAAAGGACAGGCAATGGCCCGTGTCACCGTAGAAGATTGCATCGACAAAGTAGACAACCGCTTCGAACTCGTCCTTCTGGCCAGCCATCGTGCGCGCCAGATTTCGCAAGGGTCGCAGATTACCATCGACCGCGACAACGACAAGAATCCGGTCGTTGCCCTGCGCGAAATCGCCGATGAAACATTGTCGCCTGACGACCTGAAGGAAGACCTCATCCACTCGCTGCAGAAGCATGTGGAAGTGGACGAGCCAGAGCCCGATCCAGTTTCGATCGCTGCCGCCGGTTCCTCCAGCGATGCAGAAGACGACGACGCGCCAGAGACCGTCAATTTCGACCAGATGACGGAAGAAGATCTTCTGGCCGGTATCGAAGGTCTTGTGCCGCCTGAAAAGAACGACGATTATTGATTTGTGGATGCGTGCTGGAAATATCTCCAGTTACGCTCTGTAAAGCTTTGTCGTCATAATCTGAACGCAGATTATGCAACATTGTGCGCCGGTCTAACGATTGGCGCGCTTTCTTTTTCGGGGCATCCCATACATGATGCGACAGTACGAACTCGTCGAGCGAGTTCAAAAATACAAGCCTGACGCAAATGAGGCCTTGCTGAACAAGGCCTATGTTTATGCCATGCAGAAACATGGCCAGCAAAAACGCGCCAATGGCGACCCCTACATTTCGCATCCGCTGGAAGTGGCAGCCATCCTCACCGAGATGCATCTCGATGAGTCGACCATCGCTGTCGCGCTGCTGCATGACACCATCGAAGACACCAGCGCCACGCGGGCAGAAATCGACGATCTTTTCGGTGAAGACATTGGCCGTCTGGTCGAGGGGCTCACCAAGCTCAAGAAGCTCGATCTCGTTACCAAAAAGGCCAAACAGGCAGAAAACCTGCGTAAGCTGCTGCTTGCCATATCTGACGACGTCCGTGTTCTCCTGGTCAAGCTGGCTGACCGCCTCCACAATATGCGCACCATGGAGCATATGCCGGAGGACAAGCGCAGCCGCATTTCCGAAGAAACGATGGAAATCTATGCACCGCTGGCCGGACGCATGGGCATGCAGGACATGCGCGACGAGTTGGAAGACCTGTCGTTCCGTTACCTGAACCCGGAAGCGTTCGAGACGGTTACGAAGCGTCTTCTGGGTCTGGAAGAGCAGAATCAGGGCCTCGTCAAGAAGATTGAGGACGAGTTGCGCGAGTTGCTTGTCGCCAATGGTGTCGAAGGCGCTTACGTCAAGGGACGGCAGAAGAAGCCGCATTCCGTGTTTCGCAAGATGCAGTCGAAGTCTCTGTCTTTTGAGCAGCTCTCGGACGTCTACGGTTTCCGGATTCTCGTGCAGGATCTGCCCGCATGCTACCGCGCGCTGGGCATCGTGCACACACGCTGGCGGGTGGTGCCGGGTCGGTTCAAGGACTATATCTCGACACCGAAACAGAACGACTATCGTTCCATCCATACCACCATCGTCGGGCCCTCGCGTCAACGTATCGAACTGCAAATCCGCACCAAGCGCATGCACGAGATTGCGGAATACGGGATCGCGGCCCATTCGCTCTACAAGGATGGGGAGATTCGCGACGGTGACGTGCTGTCGCCGGAATCCAACGCCTATTCCTGGCTGCGCCATACCATCGAGGCTTTGGCGGAGGGAGACAGCCCGGAAGAGTTTCTCGAGCACACCAAGCTCGAACTGTTTCAGGATCAGGTCTTCTGCTTCACGCCCAAGGGCAAGCTGATTGCGTTGCCACGTGGTGCGACACCCATCGACTTCGCCTATGCCGTCCACACCAATATCGGTGACACCACCGTTGGTGCCAAGATCAACGGCCGGATCATGCCGCTGGTGACGCGTCTGAACAATGGCGATGAAGTCGAGATCATCCGCTCCGGCGTGCAGGTTCCGCCCGCCGCATGGGAAGAGGTGGTCGTCACCGGTAAGGCACGTTCCGCCATTCGCCGAGCCACCCGGATGGCCATCCGCAAACAATATGCCGGTCTTGGCTATCGCATCCTGGAGCGGACATTCGAGCGTGCCGGAAAGCAGTTTTCTCGCGAAGGGCTGAAGCCCGTCCTCCACAGGCTGGCGCAGAAGGATGTGGAAGACGCGATTGCAGCCGTCGGTCGCGGCGAAGTCTCGTCTCTCGATGTGCTTCGTGCCGTCTATCCCGATTATCAGGACGAACGCGTCACCGTGAAGATGACTGGTGACGATGGCTGGTTCAATATGCGCAGCGCCTCCGGGATGATCTTCAAGATACCGGGCAAATCCCGCTCCGTGCTGGAGGACGATGGCGCCGCCGAGGTCATCGATGGCCCTGACCCGCTACCCATCCGTGGATTGTCCGATAATGTCGAGGTCCATTTCGGTGCGGCAGGTGCCGTCCCGGGAGATCGCATCGTCGGGATTATGGAAAAGGGCAAGGGCATCACCATCTACCCGATCCAGTCGCCGGCATTGCAACGCTTCGATGACGAGCCTGAACGCTGGATTGATGTGCGCTGGGATCTGGATGAAGCCAACAAATCCCGATTCATGGCGCGCATCATGATCAATGCGCTCAACGAGCCGGGAACGCTGGCATCGGTCGCGCAATCCATCGCGACGGTTGATGTGAACATTCGCGGATTGAACATGGTGCGCATCGGTACTGATTTCTCCGAATTGGCCATCGACATCGAGGTCTGGGATTTGCGCCAGTTGAGCCAGTTGCTTTCCCAGCTGAAAGACCTGGACTGTGTTTCCACCGTCAAACGTGCCTTTGATTAAGGCAATATTGCTGTAATTATCATCACTGAGGCCGGTGTTATGCGTAAGGCGCATAGCAGCGGCCTTGTCCTGTCTGTAGTCATGAAGCGTTTTCCGAACTATCTTCACATCAGAAATCAAGAGCAAGCATACGGCCCGCCGGACAGTATCTGCAGTTGCAGGGCCGCTCTATCTCAAAAAGGAAACGAAGATGTTTGGACCAATTCGCAAGCTAGCCCGCGCCGTTCGTGGCAAGTCTGTTCAGGAACGTGAATTTGATTACCTGAGCGACTCCGTATCGCGGATCGACCTCGAATTCCGCCAGCGCGAAGTCGATCGCGGCATGTTCCGCCGTTAATGCAAAAATGCATACCGGCTATTCCGGTGTGAAGCTAGGTCCGAGCGCATTCAAACATGCGCTCTCTGGACGTAAGCCGCGGTTTCGCACTTGGCGTTATCGAGACGATGCAATAAGTTTGCCCCATGCCGTTTCGTCGTCGTAAACCTGCTGGCCATCTTGAAAGACTGCGGGCCCTTCTGTGGCCGCGCATGGGCTTTCGCCGTTCGCTTCGCTATCTGAAGCTGAGGCTCGTGCGGCTGTCGGCGTCCCCATACTCCGTGGCGGCGGGTGTGGCAGTGGGCGTTGCAGTCGCATGGACGCCTTTTCTCGGCATTCATATCCTGATTGCCATGGCGCTCGCCTTCGTGATCAGAGCCAACCTTGTCGCAGCCGCGCTCGGCACGACATTCGCCAATCCCCTGACATTTCCGCTGATCTGGGCCTCGACATGGGAGCTCGGTCATCTGCTTCTGGGACGCAGCGACCAGAACGTATCGTCCCACGTCGATTTCTCGCAGATTTTCAGCCACATGAATTTTCTTCAGCTATGGCAACCGGTTCTGGAGCCGATGACCATCGGCGCGCTGATACCCGCAACATTGTCGGCGGGCGTTGCCTATGTCAGCGTTTACATGGTCATTCGCGGCTTCAGAGCCCGCAAGGATCAGATGCTGGTGCAGCACATCGCCAATGCCGCCGCGCGCAAATCCGATGCCAATCTCGTAACAGGAACGACAGAATGATTATCGGCATGGGCAGCGACCTCATCGACATCAGGCGCATCGAGACATCCATTACACGTTTTGGCGATCGCTTCACGCATCGCTGTTTTACAGATATCGAGCAGAAGAAGTCCGATGGCCGCAAGAACCGGGCAGCGTCCTACGCCAAAAGATTTGCTGCCAAGGAGGCCTGCTCCAAGGCTTTGGGGACGGGTCTGGCACAAGGTGTGTTCTGGAGAGACATGGGTGTCGTCAACCTGCCGAGCGGCAAGCCGACGATGAAGCTGACCAATGGCGCGGCAGAGCATCTCGCCAAGCTTTTGCCCGCCGGACATGATGCCGTCATCCACCTCACCATCACCGACGAGTTTCCCTATGCTCAGGCGTTTGTGATCATCGAGGCCGTCGCGGTAACCAAATAACCGCAAATTCCGGTGCCAGACCGGTTTAGACCTGCTACAGGCCATGGAAACGCTTCCCTTTGCCCATGAAAGGTTCTAGAGAAGTCCGTCGAAATCGAAGAACGAGCAGGCAGGTCTCTAAGTGTCCGAACAAGCTGAAAAGAAGCAAAGCGCCCTATGGGAAAATGTCAAGGTCATCGTCCAGGCGTTGCTCCTGGCCATGATTATCCGTACGGTGCTTTTCCAGCCTTTTACCATTCCGTCCGGCTCCATGATGCCGACGCTTCTGGTGGGTGACTATCTGTTCGTCAACAAGTTCTCCTATGGCTATTCGAAGTACTCGCTGCCGTTTTCTCCCGATCTCTTCTCCGGCCGTATCCTTCAGTTCAGCGAGCCCAAGCGTGGCGACGTCGTCGTCTTCCGTCTGCCGCCCAACCCTGAAGTTGATTACATCAAGCGTCTTGTGGGCCTGCCGGGCGATCGTATTCAGGTGACGAACGGCGTGCTTCTCATCAATGGCAATCCCGTTCCCAAGCAGCCGGATGGCGTCTTTACATCGGATTATCGTGCCGATCCCGGCGCAAACGTTCCTGTCTTCCGCGAAACGTTTGACAATGGTGTGACCTTCGACACGCTCGACCAGTCTCCGGACTCCCGTGGTGACAACACGCGTGAATTCATCGTGCCGGAAGGCCATTACTTCATGATGGGCGATAACCGCGACAATTCGCTGGACAGCCGCTTCGATGTCGGTTTCGTTCCGGCTGAAAACCTCATCGGTCGCGCCAGCGTCATCTTCTTCTCGCTCGGCAACGACACACCGTTCAGCCGTGTCTGGGACTGGCCCGCCAACATGCGTTGGGATCGCCTGCTCAAGGTTGTTCAATGAGCAAGGTGAAGCCTCTTTCGGCAGACGAAATCGGCCGACTCGAAGCCCTGATAGGATATGAATTCAAGGAAAAGGCCCGGCTCGACCGGGCCTTGACCCATGCAAGCGCGAGTGCTGGAAAAACCGGCAATTACGAGCGCCTGGAATTTCTGGGTGACCGCGTGCTGGGCCTCTGCGTCGCGGAATTGCTGTTTACGACATTTCGAACAGCGACCGAGGGTGAGCTGTCCGTGCGTCTGAACCAGCTGGTCAGTGCCGAGTCCTGCGCCGCCATTGCCGATGAAATGGGGCTGCATCTCTTCATTCGCACCGGTGCCGACGTCAAGAAGCTGACTGGCAAGGCGATGCTGAACGTGCGCGCCGATGTGGTGGAAAGCCTGATCGCCGCCATTTACATCGATGGTGGGCTGGAAGCAGGCCGCAGCTTCATTCTGAAATACTGGACCGAGCGCGCAACCCGCGTGGACGCCGGACGACGGGATGCAAAGACCGAATTGCAGGAATGGGCGCATGCGAAATTTGCAGCCACTCCGCATTACAGGATTGACGATCGCACCGGACCGGACCACGATCCAAGCTTCACGGTGACGGTGGAAGTGCCCGGCGTTGCGCCGGAAACGGGCGTTGATCGCTCCAAGCGCGCCGCCGAGCAGGTGGCCGCGACGAAATTATTGGAACGCGAAGGCGTTTGGCAGAAATCATCTGCCGCAAATTGATTGGATACCCCATGACCGAACATGAGCTTGACGCGACGCCGTCACAAGAAACCGTTGAGACCAGACCGACCCATTCCGGGTTTGTCGCGCTGATCGGCCCGACAAACGCCGGCAAATCGACGCTGGTCAACCATCTCGTGGGCGCCAAGGTTTCGATCGTCAGCCACAAGGTGCAGACGACACGCGCCGTGATGCGCGGTATCGCGATCCACAACAACGCCCAGATCGTCTTCATGGACACGCCCGGCATCTTCAAGCCCCGCCGTCGTCTGGACCGCGCCATGGTCACCTCCGCCTGGGGTGGCGCCAAGGACGCTGATATCATTCTTCTGCTGATCGACAGCGAGCGTGGCCTCAAAGGCGATGCTCAGACGATTCTCGAGGGCCTGAAGGACGTGAAGCAGACGAAGATTCTCTGCCTGAACAAGATCGACCAGGTTCAGCGCGAGGATTTGCTGAAGCTGGCGTCTGCCGCAAACGAGATCGTCAATTTCGACCGCACCTTCATGATTTCGGCCACGAACGGTTCGGGCTGCGACGATCTGATGAACTACCTTTCGGACGAGCTGCCACAGGGACCGTGGTACTATCCTGAAGACCAGATTTCCGATCTTCCCATGCGACAGCTTGCCGCCGAAATTACCCGCGAGAAGCTGTTCCTGCGTCTGCATCAGGAGCTTCCCTACGCATCCCACGTCGAAACCGAAAAGTGGGAAGAGCGCAAGGACGGTTCTGTTCGCATCGAGCAGGTCATCTATGTCGAGCGTGACAGCCAGAAGAAGATCGCGCTGGGCAAGAACGGCGATGCTATCAAGGCCATCTCGTCATCCTCGCGCAAGGAACTTTCGGCAATTCTCGAACAGACGGTGCATCTCTTCCTGTTCGTGAAGGTGCGTGAGAACTGGGGTGACGATCCGGAGCGCTTCCGCGAGATGGGCCTGGAGTTTCCAAGGCACTGATGATCTGTGACGGTACCGATAACGGTTGCCGAGTGAATGCTCTGAAAGCCTTATCGTTTCTGTTGTTTATGGATCATCATGTCGCCCAGGAAGCCAAACGGAATGTCGACCACGCCTTGCGAACAGTGTCCCTTGCGTGGCCTCAAATATTTTCGAGATTTCTCTGCGCCGGAACTGGATTTCGTGTCTCGCTTCAAGACCGGTGAGCTTTCCGTGG
This sequence comes from Rhizobium skierniewicense, assembly GCF_014196515.1. GTDB lineage: Bacteria > Pseudomonadota > Alphaproteobacteria > Rhizobiales > Rhizobiaceae > Agrobacterium > Agrobacterium skierniewicense. Next base: position 15,874 of record NZ_JACIDV010000014.1, read on the forward strand.
AGCCGGGCGCGATCGTCCTGATGGAAGGCTCCCATAGCGCGCATCTCTATACGATTCTGCAGGGTTGGGGCTTCCGATATAAAACGCTGGAAGACGGTCGCCGTCAGATCCTCAACTATCTGATGCCCGGAGATCTCGTCGGCTTGCAGGGAACAGTGATGGGCGAGATGCAGCATTCGGTCGAAGCGCTGTCTCCCATCACCCTTTGCGTTTTTGAACGCGGCCGGTTGAACAGCCTGTTTTCCGATCACCCTTCGCTTGCCTACGACATTACCTGGATTGCAGCCAGCGAAGAGCGCATGCTCGACAACCACCTTCTCAGCATCGGACGACGCACGGCGTTGGAACGAGCAGCCTATCTTCTGGCATTCCTTTACAATAAGGCCGTCAGGGTCGGGCTTCTGGAAAAGAACGGGCCTATTCCGGTGACGCAGCAGCACGTGGCAGATACGTTGGGATTGTCTATCGTTCATACCAACAAGACCTTGCGCAAGCTTGCCGATCGCGAATTGATTCGCTGGACAGACAAGGGTTGCATCGTGCTTGATGACGCTGGTTTGGCAAAAACCGCCGGTTGGGAAGCCGATTCGCGCAACGCCAGACCGTTCATTTAGAAATTCCTGATTTAAATCTCAGGCTAATTTGATATGTCTTTTTTAAATGACGCAGCAGAGGCGATCTGCGATGTCATAGAAATTGGTTCTGTGAATGTTCACGGATTTTTTTGATGCTGTGGTATTGTTTGCAGCCGGAGAAAGATAAAAAATGTTGCCTCAACGGGTTCTCATCGTAGAGGACGAATATCTGGTTGCCATGGACGTTGAAACGTCTCTTCAGGCCATGGGCGTTAACACCATTGATATTGCTACGACTTTATATCAGGCCAAGGAGTCGCTTCTGCAGGCTCGGCCTGACTGTGTCCTTCTGGATGTCAGCCTCTCGGATGGCATGAGCTACGAATTGGCTCGCCACTTGAAAGAGCACTCGATTCCCTTCGGCTTCGTCAGCGGTTACGGGGATACCAGCGGCTTCCCGCCGGACTTTGCCGATTCCCACCTTCTGGATAAACCATTTGGTGAAGTCGAGCTGAAAACATTCGTCACACGCATCATGAGCGCGTGAAACGCAAGCGCTTTTGCGCCGGATAGGCTATAACGGCGCTTTGTACCGGCGGATCGAGCAAACCATCCATGCAGTGGCAGGACGACGCAATTATTCTGGGTGTAAAGCGCCACGGGGAGACCAGCGTCGTCGCCGAGCTTATGACGCGCACCCGTGGCCGGCATCTCGGCCTTGTCCGTTCGGGCCGCTCCCGCAGCATGCAGCCGGTTCTCCAGCCGGGAAATCGCGTTGACGTCATCTGGCGCGCGCGGCTGGATGATCATCTGGGTGAATACCGGATCGAACCGCTGCAATTGCGTGCAGCGCAATTGATGGAAACGGCGACCGCTGTATACGGCGTCCAGGCCATGGCGGCACTTTTACGGTTGCTGCCTGAACGGGATCCGCATCCACATCTGTTTGAAGCGCTGGATGTGATTCTCGATAATCTTTCCGATCCCGCCGACGCGGGAGAACTGTTCGTCCGATTCGAGTTAGCCGTGCTCAACGATCTCGGTTTCGGGCTCGATCTCGACGAATGCGCAGCAACGGGTCTTCGCAACGACCTGATCTATGTTTCTCCCAAGACGGGTAGGGCGGTGTCCAGAGGCGCCGGTGCGCCCTATGCCGCCCGTATGCTGGCGTTGCCTGAATTTCTGAGCAAGGAAAACTCGAAGGCGGCGGATTGCGAAAGCCTTGCAGCGGCTTTCCGTTTGACAGGACATTTCCTGCACAGACACGTCTACGAGCCGCGAGGCCTCAACGAAAATGCCACCCGCGACGGCTTCGTGCAGGCGGCATTGAAGGCTTTGAACAAAGCGGGCTGATCACTTACGCGACCGCAGGGCGGATGACGGCGCGCTCCTCAATCGGCCAATGCACCACAGCGGCAAACAGGCCCATGACAACGCCCAGCCACCAGACCACATCGTAAGACCCGAACGTGTCGTAGAGAAAGCCGCCCAGCCATACGCCGAGGAAAGAGCCGATCTGGTGCGACAGAAACACCACGCCACCCAGCATGCCGAGATGGCGCGTGCCGAACATGATGGCGACGAGGCCATTCGTGGGCGGCACCGTGGACAGCCAGAGAACGCCCATGACGGCGGCAAAGATGATGACCGACACGGGCGATTGCGGCAGCAACAGGAATGCGGTGACGGCAATCGAGCGACCAATATAGATGTAGGCGAGGAGATAGGGTTTGGAATATCGCTGTGCGATGTAGCCTGCGCCGAGCGAGCCGGCGATATTGAAAAAGCCGATCAACGCCATGGCAATGACGGCATAACGGGGCTCGATGCTGATATCGCCGAGATAAGCGGGAAAATGAGCGGTGATGAAAGCCACCTGAAACCCGCAGACGAGAAAACCGGTGGCGAGAAGCAGGTAGCTCTTGTGACCGAGCGCTTCCTTCAAGGCCTGTCCCGCCGTCTGCTGAAACTGCGCCTGGGATTGTGTGCCGGACGAGGAGTTGCCACGCAGCGGCCACGCCAGAAGCGGTACGATCAGCATCATGGCACCCAGCCAGACGAGACTGTCGGACCATCCATAGGCGGTAATCAATCCCTGACTGATCGGCGCAAAGACAAACATGCCGGCAGACCCTGCGGCCGTGCCGATACCAAACGCCATGGTACGCTGTTCCGGCGTGACGTGACGGGCAAAGGCAGACAGGATCACGCTGAAAGAGCCTGCTGCAATACCAAGTCCGACGAGGACGCCGCCGCCCAGATGCAACCACAGCGGCGAGGTGCCGATCGACATGCAGACAAGGCCCGCAGCATAGATCAGGCCCGAAAGCACCAGCACCCGGCCAGTCCCGTATTTGTCAGCCAGCGCACCGAAAAACGGCTGCCCAAGGCCCCAGAACAGGTTCTGCAACGCCATCGCAAAACCGAAGGTCGACCGATCCCACCCAGTATCGGCCAGCATCGGCAGTTGGAAAAACCCCATCGCCGAACGTGGCCCGAAGGTCAGAACCGCAATCAGCGAGCCAGCTGTGATGATGAGCCACGGCATGGGATTGGCGATAGGCGAGCGCGTAGTGGTCGGCATGTTTTTTCCCCGGCGATTTCGACACATTAATGCCAGCGCATTCCCTTCGCCAACCACTTTTCTTGACTGGTCCATCACTGCGACTGATGCTTGTGGGAAATGATTTGGATCTAACCGTCGAACGCAACCGCGTCAGCGCTTTTTCAATGCCCATGTCTCGGCGCGTTCATCCACGATGTTCGCAACATCACCCACGGCAATCGATCCTTGCCCACGTGGAGTGAGGTTCCAGCCAAACAGGACGCCAGGGACACGGCGATCTGCGGACATGCGGATGCGCCCCATGGCTTTCATCGGGGAGGGCGCTTCACGCGACCCGGTTTGCTGATCCTGCGCGGTGACGATGCAGCGGGTGCAGGGCTTGACGAGATCGAAGCGGATGCCGTTGATCTCGATGGCCGTCCAACGGTCTTCTGCCCAAACCTCATCGGTATCGAGGACGATGTTGGGACGAAAGCGTTCCATGCCAACGCTGCCTTCGCCGTGGGCTTCCATGTCTTCGTTCAGGGCGGCAAGGGATGCCGTGGTGGTCAGAAGGATCTGATATCCATCGGCAAAGGTGACAGGCGTCTCGTTACCGGTCCAGTCGAGACTGGCACTGCGCTCGGACTGATCGTCGAAGAACACCAGCCTGATATCCCGGCCAAGCCAGCCCGAGAGCACCGTATTGGCATCATCATCAGCAACAGCCGCATCGACCACCGATTTCCAGACCGTCACGTCCATGCGACGTTGCGATGGTGTGGCGATGATTTGCCCCGTTCCCGCGATGGAAAGGTGATAGCCGCTCTCTTTCGCTTCGACAGAGATGGTAGCGATCTCGGGCATTTCGCGCTGGGTGATGAAATGCCCGGAGGGTTCAACGAGCATCAGGCGACGGTCGCCCTTCAACCCTTGCGCGGTGATGGAGCTTTCGGAAAGCGAGATGCCACGCCCACTTTTCAGTGGGTAGATGTTGAGTTCGGTAATGCGCATGTAGGCCTCATATCTCGTCCAGAAACAGGTCGAGCACCTGTTGCAGCCGTTCGTGCCGCTGTTTGGCGATCTGGCGTCCAGTTTCAGTCTGGAAACCATCTGCCAGCTTGAACAGCTTGTTTTCGAAATGGTCGATTGCAAAGCGCCGGTCGTCTAGTGGGCGATGCCTGGCCAACGGGTCTTCGGGGTCGTAGAGAGCAGAACCTAGACGTCCGGCAATGTAGAAACAGCGCGCCGCACCCACCATGCCGATGGCGTCCAGCCGGTCCGCATCCTGGAGAATTTTGGCCTCCAGCGTTTCGGGCGCGATATTGGCCGAAAAACTGTGCGTCAGAATGGCGTGGGAAACCGCATCGACATCGGCCTCATTCCAGCCGATACCGCGCAAAATGCCGGATGCCTTTTCCGCCGCCAGCCGTGATGCCTGTGCGCGCAGTGGCGAATTCTTCTCCACGGCGACACAATCATGAAGAAGGACGCTCGCCGCGAGAACCCTACCGCTGCCGCCCTCTTGGTCATGAATGCGCATGGCATTGCGAAAGACCCGATGGATATGCGCCAGATCATGCGATCCATCATCACCTTCGGCAGCATGCGGCATCAGCGTTTCAGCCAATTCCGCGAACGGTGCGAAAGCCTGCGCCTGCATGTGATTCCTCCCGTTTGAACGCTTGCTATCTAAGGACGAGGGACCGCAGGTGCCATCACGCCTGCGCTTCATCCGGCTTCGACCGCGACGTCAGGATCTTCTGGTAGAAGAGGCCGATACCGATCAGCACCACGCCGAGACCGATGAAGGACAGCGCGCGCAACACACCTTCGAGATTGCTCATATCGATGAGGAACGCCTTGGCGACGGCCAGCAACACCAGCGCGGCTGAGGCGAGGCGCAGGCTCCTGGCGTCAAAGCGGGAGCCGAGAACGAGCAGCAGCACACCGATGGCGAGCCAGACGACCGAATAGGTATATGTCTCACCCTGAAGGAAGCCCTTCCATTCGGCGATATTTTCGCCCTGCCAGAAGCGGCGAACCGAAAGCGTGGCCCATGCGAAACCAAGCGCCGCGCCGGACAAGGCAAGCAGCGTGACGTAGAGGGCTGGACGCTTCCCGCGCGCATACCAGGTCAGTCCCGCATAGGCGCAGGCTGGAAGCAGATATCCGATCAGCAGCAGGTTGAAGAACGGCCATGGACCCGTGTTTTCGCCGGTCATGTAAGGGTTGAGGCTGTAAAAATGCGCAAGCAGCACGTTGAACATGGCGGCGACGCCCGCCACCATGGAGCCGTACCGGAAGATAGGGCTTGGGCTTTTCAGATCCAGCGTCATCAAAACCCCGGACATGCCGATGGTCAGCAGCGTGTAGATCGACTGTTCCCCCAGCGTCGGTGCCGCGGTGTTCAAGACGCCACCGTTCATGGCATGGCGTACGAGAATGGCGATGGCGAGAAGCGCCATGAGGCTTGCAATCGCTTGCAGGAAGTTCTTGACCCGCGTCCCCGGCCAGTTCCGTAGCAGCCACGCGGATGCAATGGCCAGCAAGGCCGGGATGCCATAACCGGGCAATAGCGCGTTGAAGACCGGTGTCGTGCCCAGGTTCTGTGGACCGACTATGGTGGGTTCCCAGGCGATCCGGCCGAGCACGAAGAGGCAGGCAAGGGCCATGGTCCACGGCAACGCCGCCCAAGAGATGCGCTGTGCGGCAAGCACATAGGCAAAGCCGATGATGGGGATGAGAAGGGTGGTGGCGAGACCCGATGTCAGCGTGTGAACCGCAAAGGAGAGCGCCAGGAAGGAACCGATGACCATGACATTCACGGGCGCGGTAAACGCATCATCCTGTCTCCGGTCAAGCCGATAGGCTCCCCCCAGCAGTACCATCGCAATCGACAGACCGTAGGCGGCATGCAGCCAGTCGCGGGTGAGGTTGCCATATTCCACAAAGCTTATGATGCCAAGACCCAGCGGAACGACGCTGCCGATGAAAGCCCAGAGACTGCCAAAGGAGGGGTCTCGGGACGTCTTGCTCCGGACTGCCTGCCATGAAAACAGCAGAAAAAGGATACCCATGATCCGGGTTACAGGTCCCTGCATCGCATCGTTGATACTGATAGCGGAGAGCGTTGCGCTGCCGTCAGTCAGCGACGGAAGGTAGTTGACACCGAAGCCTGCCAGAAGATTGGCGCAACCAAGTGCCGCCAGCGAAGCAAAGATGGCGGGCCAGACGGCGTGGTTGCGTCCGGCGCCGATGGCAGCCAGACCCAAAACGAGCACCGCCATGGCAAAGGCTGGGTGGAGCGTTATGCCGGTCTCGATGACGGAGAAGGCAAGCGCCGGCAGCACGATGGCGAGCGACAGCGTGACGCCAAGGCTTGTCGGCTGACGTCCCAGCAATTCCGTCACAACGGCCCGATAACGATCTGAACGGGAAGGATCCAGAGGCGGGCCATAAACGGTTGTCCTGTGTGGCGCGCCAGCATACGCGCCGGGCCATATCCAGATCGAACCGGCAATCATGGCGATCAGGCTGGCGATGACGGGTTCCGCCTCGATGAGCGGCGCATACAACATGTAACCGATGGCCCACAAGCCCAAGCCGACATTGGCAAGGGCCGGAACGACATGCCAGCGCTGTTGGCGCGATGCTATCGCCGTCGCAACCCATGAGGCTGTGAGAAAACTGAACAGCCCCCAGATACTGGGAGTTTCGGTCGAAATGAGAAGCGGCGTGATCATCGAGCCGAGAAGGCCAAGACCGGCCAGCGCTTGTCCGTGCAACAGGGACAGGGCAATGGTGCCAAAACCGACAAGCGCAAGCGCGGCGAATGCTGTGGTTGGGCCGATATAGTCGTAAATTCCATAGGCGGCAAAGATCACGCCGAACAGCGTCAGCGACGCCGCAGCCGTCAGGATGCCGGGAACCATGGCGTTGGAGTAGGCCGCAGCGATACCGGGAACGGCCTTGCGGCGAATGGCTTCACCGGCTGCTGCGAGCACAAGACCGAAAATACCGGCCATAGCCAGTCGCACGGCGGGGCTCAGCAAGCCGCTTTCGATGGAGTATTTGACGAGGAAAATACCGCCGAGTGCCAGTGCAAGGCCGCCGGCCCATACGGCCCAACGGGCACCGAGCTGGCTTTCGAAACTCTCTTTCTGGCTTGTGAAAGCAGGCGGAAGCGTGAAGGTTTCAGCTGCGTCCTTCGGTGTTGTCTCATCTGCCGCGGCCTGTGCGGTTATGGCAGTTTGGTCTTGCCCCGTCTCTGGCGAGGCCGCACCTGCGGTCAACTCGTCGTCGACGGCCAAGGCCTGCTCTTGCGCAGTTTCGGAAACCAACATCCCGCCTTCTGCGACGTGCGCTTTCAACGCTTTCAGCTCCGCCTCGACAACCTCTAGCCGTCTGGAGTTTTTGATGCTGGCATTGAGCGTGTAGAAGAAGGCAACGATGTAGCCGACGATGAGAAGCAACAGGAACGCGGTCATAAGAACCCCAAATATGATCCTGTTTTCTAAGCCTTTTCCGAATGATTACGCAAGTCTGGCTGTGGACAACGCGTTGCCCCATCGTTTGGCCAGCTCCACGTCTTCCACTCCCAGGTCGTGGCCATGGGGCAGAAGCGTCAACTGCACCTCTGCACCGTTGTCCACAAGATGCTGCTTGAGAGCATCGGCGCTGTCGCGGTGTCGGTCCGTTTCCCCGGCTGCAAGCGTAAAGCGCCTCCCTGAGAGGTCGGCGAGCGGCCAGTGCTCCAGCACAGGCATAGGGCGCAAGAGCAGAGCATCTCTGGCCGCGTTCGGGTAGAGCGCGCAGACGGCGGCAAGGAAATTGGCGCCGTTGGAATGGCCGATAAAGCTGAGTGTGTTCGGGTCGATATCGTAGACATGAATGGCCTCCTCCAGAAAGGTGGCGAAGGCTTCCGCTTCGAAGGCGATATCCTTTTCGTCGAAACGCAGATCGGAAAAGCGCCTGAACCAGCGGGCGATGTCTTCTTCGGTGCTCCGCCCTCGCACGCCGAGCAGCGTGGCCCGTGGCCTGGCCGTGTGGGCCAGCGACATCAGGCTGGTTTCGCTGCCACCGGAGCCATGAAGCAGGATGATGGTGCTGCCATCCGGTTCTGCCGGTGTGTAGAAGCGGTGCACAAACGGCAGGTCGCGGTAGATGATGCGCTCGTTCCCGGGCAGGGAAAATTGTGGTAGCGCCACGCGCACATCCTCTTCATCCTGCATGAACAGTGGCGGTATGAAGAGCTTCTCTCCCAACGTATCCTCCGGCTCATCGATCGTCATGCCGGGACCATCCGTCGCCATTTCGATCAGAACGTCACCCGGTTCGCGGACGTAGAGCGACGAAAAATATTTGCGATCATGCGCGTTGGTAGGTGAGGAATTGAGCGACTTCAGCGCCTGTAATGTGTCATTCAACGCGTCCAGGTCCGCCGCGCGGAACGCGATGTGATCCACCGTGCCGGTGCCGGGGGCGCTGGACCAGAATCCGGTCGCGTCGCGCACGTCGATAATATCACCGGAGGCGGACACCGTGCGCCGGATGGCGCCGTGCTGGCGCACCCGGCTATATCCGAAATGCCGCGCCAGAAAGCTTTCGGTTTCCTCCGGCACTTCACTCAGCACGGTCGCGCCACGAATGCGGCGAATCGCGTGTTCGGCAGGAATGCCGGGCGCCTCATGCGGAACTGCCTCTGCAAAGGCTTGGGTGCCGACCATTTTGAGGATAATGCCATCAGGGTCCTTCAGGCGGATGACGGGTTCGCCGAACTCCTCCATCGGACCTTCGGTGCGAACACCTGCAGACAGCGCGCGGGTCAGCCAAAAGCCAATGCTGGCGGGATCGATGGCCAGCGATACGTCCAGCGTTTGGCCATAACCGACACGGCCTTGCCCGCCGTCTTCCCAAACGAGGAATGTCAGCAAAGATCCGGGCGATGCGGCGTAATCTCCGTAAAGCAGATGAAGCTGCATCGCGTCTTCAAAACCGGCGGTTTGCTTCACCAGCCGCAGACCTAAAAAGCCGACGTAAAAATCCACGTTGGCCTGCACCTTGCGGGTAATCATCGTAATGTGGTGAATGCCACCTGGAGACGTCATGAATGCTTCCTCTGTCACTTGGTCGCCTATTTTCGTCGGCCGTCAAGATTTGGCAATGGCGCTGATTGAAGACGATGCGTTCATTTTGTGAACAATCGTGTGACAGGCCTCGATCATGCCCGTGAAATATGCGGTTGCACATGGCAGGAATAGAAAATGATTATATTTTAATCGTTATAAAATTTGAGCAAAATATGTGCGATTTGTACTTGCTATCGGAGTTCAAATTGGCTTTTATGTTTTCCAACGGGATAAAAAATCTCCAGAGGGAAAAAATCAGAATGTTGACGCGAAGGCTGTTTTCAAAAACGGCGGCTTTGGCCGCCATTGCTTTGTCCGCAATGACAACAGCACCACTGCCGGCCTTCGCGGAAACGCCCGTAAAATTTACGCTCGACTGGAAATTCGAAGGTCCGTCCGCCGGCTTCCTGCTGGCCTTGGACAAGGGATACTTCAAGGCTGAAGGTCTCGATGTCACCATCGATAGCGGCAATGGATCCGTCGAGGCGATCCCGCGCGTGGCGACAGGTGCCTACCAGATGGGTTTCGGTGACATCAATTCCGTCATGAAATTTCTGGACGAAGACCCGACCCAGAAGGTGAAGGCCGTTTACATGGTCTATGAGCGCCCGACCTTCGCGGTTGTCGGCCGCAAGTCCCTTGGCGTGACGACCGATCCCAAATCGCTCGAAGGCAAAAAGCTCGGCGCGCCGCCGCCGGATGGTGCCTTTGCGCAGTGGAAGGCGTTCAAGCAGGTCGCCAAGATCGACGATAGCAAGATCGATATCCAGTCCATCGGCTTTCCCGTGCGCGAACCCATGCTGGCGAAGGGTGAGGTGGACTCCGTTTTCGGCTTTGCTTTTTCCGTCATTCTGAACCTCAAGGCGCAGGGCATCGCGGATGACGATATCGCCACGATCCTCATGGCCGAACACGGCTTGAATCTGTATGGCAACGCCGTCCTGGTAAACACTGATTTTGCGACGGAAAACCCCGCTGCCGTCAAGGGGTTCCTGAAAGCTTTGGCAAAAGGCTTTGCCGATTCGGTCAAGAACCCGGAAGAGGGCGTGGCGGCGGTGTTGAAGCGCAACGAGATCCTCGACAGTGATATCGAATTGCAACGCCTCACCATGGCCAACGCCATGAACATCAAGACTCCCTACGTCATCGCCAATGGCATGGGCGGTGTCGATCCGGCGCGTCTGGCTGCATCCATGGAAACGCTGAAAGTGTCCGTCGGCCTCAAAGGCAATGTGAAGGCAGAACAGGTTTTTGACGCGAGCTATCTGCCACCCAAGGAAGAGCGCTTGCTGCCTTGATGGCACAGACACTTTCACGCTGCAACGCGTCACCGACATATGCTGGCTCAGGGCCGGTATGACGGGAAATAGGGTCGCCTGACGAGCAGGGCGCCTGCGATATTCAGAGTCAGGAACAAGCATGCCTCATCTGGTTGAAATCGACGGCGTCGACATGCGCTATGGCGGTGCATCAGGGACGCTTGCCGTTTCAGGTCTCGACCTCAAGGTCAAAAAAGGCCAGTTCGCAGCCGTTGTCGGACCGTCGGGTTGCGGTAAATCGACGTTGATGAAGCTCGTCACGGGCCTGCATATTCCGCAAAAGGGCAATGTTATCGTCGCCAACAAGCAGGTCACGGAACCGGTATCGATCGTGGGCATGGCGTTTCAGAACCCGACCATGCTGCCATGGCGCACCACGCTTGAAAACATACTTCTGCCGTTGGAAATCGTTGAGAAACATCGCCACAGGCTGCGCGCGCACAAGGCGGAATATGTCGCCAAGGCAGAACGCCTGCTGGAAATCGTCGGGCTGAAGGGGTTCGGCTCCAAATTTCCCTGGCAACTGTCCGGCGGCATGCAGCAACGCGCCAACCTGTGCCGCGCCTTGATCCACGAACCTGAACTGCTGATGCTGGATGAGCCCTTCGGCGCGCTGGACGCCTTCACCCGTGAGGAATTGTGGTGCGTCATCCGCGATCTCCACGCCGCCAAACGCGTGACGATCGTTCTCGTGACCCATGACCTGCGCGAGGCGACGTTTCTTGCCGACAAGATCTTCGTGATGAGCGCACGACCGGGCAGAATCCTGGCCGAGTACAAGGTGCCCTTCGCCCGTCCGCGTCAACTTGATCTGATGTACGAGAAAAGCTTCAACGACATGGTCCAGCAATTGCACGGCGAGATCGCAAAGGCGAGGGTCGCGGCATGAGCGCGGTTTTTGAAAACACGGCAAGAAAGCAGCCCCGCCTGCCGCTGGTAGCCCGCATCAATTGGGTCAAGGCAGCCCCCTGGCTCTATACGCTCGTGCTTTTCCTGTCGTGGGAACTGCTGGTCTACGCACTAAAAATGCCGCAAACGATCCTGCCGTCGCCCACCCGTGTCGGCCAGGCCATCGTGCAATACTGGTCGCCGATCTGGAAAAATTCGCTACAGACGCTTTATACGACCACTCTGGGCTTTGCCCTCGCGGTGGTTGCGGGACTGGGGATCGGCCTCTTCATCGGCTGGTCGAAGACGATCTATGCCGGACTTTATCCGCTGATGATCGGGTTCAACGCGGTTCCCAAAGTCGCGCTCGTCCCCATTCTCGTCATCTGGTTCGGCATCGGCACGGTACCCGCGGTGCTGACAGCCTTTCTGATTTCGTTCTTTCCCATCGTCGTCAATGTCGCCACCGGCCTTGCGACGATAGAGCCGGAAACGGAGGACGTTTTGCGTGCGCTCGGCGCAAAGAAAATGGACATCATGCTGAAAGTCGGCATTCCCCGCTCCATGCCCTACTTCTTTGGCTCGCTCAAAATCGCCATCACATTGGCCTTCGTCGGCTCCGTTGTCTCCGAAACCGTCGCGTCGAACTACGGTCTCGGCAATATGATGAGCTCGGCTCAAAGCCAGTTCAACGTGCCCTTGGTCTTTGCGGGGTTGCTCATGCTCGCTGTCGAAGGCATTGCGATGTACGCGGTGATGGCGTGGATTGAACGGCGTATGACAGGCTGGGCACATCGTTCGACAATGGGCCAGTGAGCTCAAGGAAAAAAGGCTGTTTCTCTTCAGCCTTTTTATCATGAGATTATTCCGAAGACTGTTCGCTCACCTTCATATCCCGCTCGTCGAATGCGCGCTTCAGGGCTTTCGTCATATCGCGCGTGGTCGCAAACCAGTTTTCACTGCGTGCCCAGTAGCGCAGCTTCACCGTGGAGCTGTCGTTGCTGACGGAATCGATGAAGGTGGTCGGGGCAGGGTCTAGAAGCACACGGCTTTCGGCGCGGGCGACGTCCATCAGCATGGCCTGGGCGTCGGTGGTGCTGTCACCTCTGGGCACGGTGACGCTCAGTTCGTGGCGACGCGATGGGAAGCGGCTGTAATTGGTAATGGGCACGTTCCAGAGCGTGGCGTTGGGCGCAAGGCGATAAAGTCCTTCGCTTGTCTTCAATTCCGTGGCGAACAGGCCGATTTCAATCACCGTGCCCGAGACAGAGCTCGTCTCGATATATTCACCCACGCGAAACGGACGCAGCACCAGAAGCATGATGCCCGCCGCGATATTCTGAAGCGTGCCCTGGAGCGCAAGGCCCACGGCAAGACCTGCAGCGCCAAGTGCTGCGAGAATGGACGCTGTCTGAACACCGAACTGGCCGAGCACCATGACCAGCACGAGAATAATAACAATGTAGCGAACAGCGCCTGAAAAGAAACGCGCCAGCGTTTCATCGAAACCGCGAATGCGTGAAAGACCTTCATACGACCAGCGCTGCAACAGCATGGCTGCAATCCAGCCCACGATCAGCAGAAGAAGCGCGCCGACGATGGAAAATGAATATTGAACCATCAACGCGCTGGCCTGTCGAAGTGCCGCCTGAGAAGCAACGATAAGATCGGTAGCCTGCTGGTCCATAAAACTGCCCCTGTTCAAATTGTCTCAAATGTCATCTGTTTCGTAACGAGCGACAAGGAGGTGAGTTCCGGTTTTCGTGTGATCAGGCAGAAAGCGGAAGAACGAAGGGCACGTTGCCGTCCGTATCGGCACCGCGTCCGATTCCTCTGATAGCGGCGGTCAGAGCGCCACCTCGACCCAGAAGCCGATCTCCGATTTCAATGATACGCGCGTTGGGCGTCGCATAGGGAGACACGCGACGAAGCCGTGTGGCCAGCGCCGCATCGTCCTGCTCCGGCTGGACGGTCAGCGCGACGATGACGGCTGCGGCGGGAGAGCGGGAAACGCCCATCCAGCAATGGACCAGCAGCGGGGCCGATTGATCCCAACTGCGGGCAAACTCGATCAGTTGCTGAATGTGGACGTCATCCGGTGCAATCAGCTTGTCGGTGCCTTTGAACGTGATGTCGTTCATTTGCAGCGACAGATGGCGCTCGGCGGAAATGATTGCGGGACGGTGAAACGCCTGCTCTTTGGCAATCAGCGTCACCATTTCCCGCGACTTGTGGCGCACGGCCATCTCGGCGATCCGGGAGAGGGGAGAGACGACGATGGCGGTCATGGCTTGCCCTTTCGAAGCAATTCGATCGCGTCGAAGCGTGAGACGAATCGACTTTGGGCTTCGATTGCAGGCACAGGCTCGATGTCGATCATGTCTTTGGTGATGCCCCTTGGCAGACCGAAGAACGTCCGTGCTTCCGCCATGGAGAAACCGGCAAGCTCCGTCGCTTCAAAGTAGGCGGCGACGGTGTCCGCTTTCTTGATGCGCTGTTTGAGATCGGCATTTGCATGGGGCGGAAGCGAAAACCGCAGGTGCACAGCCGACTCCAGCCGTTTCTCGACGATTTTGTAGCCGCCACCGACCACGGATTTGAACGGAGAGATCATGTCACCGATGACATATTCAGGGCCATCATGCAGCAGCGCCATCAACATCTCATTCGGCGTGGCAGATGGGTTCATTCGAGAAAAAATGGTTTCAACGATCAGGCTATGCTGGGCAACGGAAAAGGCATGGTCACCCCGGGTCTGACCGTTCCACCGTGCCACACGCGCAAGGCCATGGGCAATATCGGCGAGCTCGATGTCAAGCGGTGAGGGATCCAGCAGGTCCAGCCGTCTGCCGGACAGCATGCGTTGCCATGCGCGGGGTGTTTTCGAGATCGCCACGTTCAGTCTTCCGCAGCGTTGGTCGGATCCACTGCGGGAAAGCTCAGCCCGCTCCAGGTCGGCAGCGCAACAGTCACGGGAACGCCCGAAACGGTCATATCGGTTCCCAATGCCATGGCGTCTGCCGCGCGATCGGTCCTGATGATGGCTAGACCTTGCGAACCGTGTACGGTACCGAGGGTGCCGATGGATTTGCCACCGGCCGTGATATCCGTGCCGCTTGGCGGGAGTTCAGTCTCAGCCTTGACGATCACGACACGGCGGCGGGCTGTTCCGCGATGCTTCATGCGGGAGACGACCTCCTGTCCGACAAAGCAGCCCTTGTGGAAGGATACGCCATCATTCACGTCCATCAAAACGTCATGGGGGAACGCGTCGTTCAGCGCATAATCTGCGCCGGACACGGCTATCCCGTTCGAAACGCGCAATGCATCATAGGCAGCCGGGTCGCCTGAGGCAGAGGAACCCATCAATCGATAGAGCTCGATGCCCGCCTTGGCGAAACGGCTGTCCCTGATCGCACCTGCCGGGGCGGTTTCGTTCCAGATGACGCTGACGCCCATCGTGTCGTCAGCCTTCAGCTCCACAGGCGCGCGCAGCTTGTACAGGGTCAGGCGTCGCAGCAACGCGTCCCTTTGATCTGCGCTTGTCTCCGCAACGAAGCTGTCGCCATCCCGCCAGATCAAAAAATCAAACATGATCTTGCCTTGCGGCGTCAACAAAGCGCCAGCGCGGGCTTCGCCCTCCGGCAGCGATTCGAGATCGGGAGTAATCAGGTTTTGCAGAAAATCCGTGGCTCCACTGCCGGAGACATGGATGAAGGCGCGGTCGGTCAAAAAGGCGGAAGACATAGGCTCTACCATTCGGGTTGGTTTACCCGAACAGTTAAGGTCTTTGAGCGCCAACGGCAAGCGCGGTAACCTTAGAGCGTTTCCATTCAACAAGGAAACGCTCTAGTCACCGGCGGTGAAGAATTTCCACTGGCCATCTGGCGAGATACCGATGCGGTAAAAACTGTAATTGCCATATTCCTGCATGTCGGCCAGATCACCTGCGGTGATGATGCGCAGCAGCTCGACCTTTTCCGTCGGCGTCAGCGTGGTCAGCGACTTTCCGGCGAAATAGGGGAAGACATACATCTCGTCTGGTGTCCCAGCGTCAATCTTTGCATAGCCCGTCGACAGGAGGTCGATGATGATGGCGAGCACTTCCAGCCCGTCTGGATCACCCGAAAAGCTTTTCAACGCCGCAATCGGATCGTTGCCGCTGTCGCCATCCACGCGCGCCTGGTTGGGGCCTGGATTGACGAGTGGGCGCAGCTTTTCGATGTCGCCTGTCGATGCCGCATCGATAATGAGTTGACGCAGCCGACGCACCGGCTCCGGTGCCTTGCCGATGTCGTGTTCAATCTGGGCGGAAATCTGCGGAGTCTCGGCCTGATCTGCGGCAGGCTGTTCACCCGAGGCTCGGTTTACAAGCGGGTCTGGCATTGGAATGCCGTCTGAATCACCCTCGATGGCCTCGGGCTCGGACGCCTGTGGTTTTTCAGCGGGTTTTTCGCTTTCACTGGTCGCTGGATCCTGAACCTGTTTCAGTTCTGACAGCGCGTATGCGTTATGGGAAAAACCGACGGTGGCGAGCGTCAGGGACAGCATCAAGGACACGGCGGCGGACGACCGCAAAAGCCCCTTGCGAGAGCAAGACATGACTGAACTCCAGCTTACTGAATGATGCGGTGGGGGGAGAATTCGCCCTCGAGCATGCGCTGGCGCAGCGATTCGAGCATCGCTTCCGCACCTGCTTCGCCGTGCATGCGAATGGTTTCGCGCATGGCAAGGGCAACAGCGGCATCTGCGATGATCTCAGGCTCGATACCGTCGGCCATGCCGTCGGCCCATGCTTCGTTCTGGTGTTCCAGAGCGACCTGCATTTTTTCATGCACGATCATATCGTGGATTTCGTTACGGCTTGTTTGCATCTTTCATCCTCGACAGGCAGGCAACTCGTTACCACCCTGTTAACAACTCTAACAGTCTTTTATCAAAACGGCACGGGCTGCGACCAAAAGAGGTTAATAAACCTCTAATTTCCGAACCTCGACGCAATTTCCTGCGCCAGTGTTGCCCCTTCGATACGGTATTTCTCTTCCGCTGCAATCGCCGCCGGTGTGCAGGCAGTGTGTACGGCGGCAAATGTGCGATACCCACGATTGAACGCAGCGGTCATGCGTTGCTTGCGCTGCGGTTCGTTGGCGGTATCGGCAGCCAGAAGGTCGCTCATCGATTTGCGCCATTCCTCAGAACCCGTTGCGGGGCAGAGCGTGCGCAAATATTGAACGGCGCCCAGAATTTCGGACAGGCGCGCCATCTGATTATCGTAGGGCGCGGGCTTTTCTTCTGGCGGCGGAGCGACGGACTTTACGGCCGGTTGCGCATCAGCTTGAGACGCCAGAGGCAACGCGGTGCCAAGGCCGAAAAGCACGGCGAGCCAGATACCTCGTTTCATCAGTTTACGCATGACCCGCCGTGACGTTGCAACATCTTGAGGGCAACTAGCCGCGATTCTGCTCAGCATTGCAACGGGCCGAGTAAACGTTCCGCGCATTCGACCACGCTCTCGGGTGCAGGCAATCTGCGGATTTCCGCCAGTGTATACCACCCGGCCTCCGCGGCATCGTCAGCCGCGAGCACGTCGGCTGCGCTATCGGCTTCCACCGTGTAGACCGACAGAAAAAAGTGACTGCTCAACCGTCCGTCAGCATCACGGCTGGGCAAATCATAAGTCGCGAAAAGCTGTGGATTGCGGGCAACGATCCCAGTCTCCTCCTCCAGTTCCCGCAAAGCGGTCTCCGCAGGCGTCTCTCCGGGCTCGCCGCGCCCGCCGGGAAAGGCGAACATATCCTGCGATGGCGGATTGATACGCCGCACCAGCAGCACACGATCACCACGTCGAACGATTGCGGAAGAGGCAGGTTGGGGCAGGGGCATGAAATATCCTTATACGATAGTTCCAATTATGCGCTCAACCTTGCAGGAAACGTGGCAACCGCCGCGATTGCCGAAAAAAGAGTGGTTAAAACGGTCTTTGCGTCATTTAGAGGCTTCACGACAGCACTGAGACACTATGATCGCGTGCCAGGAATCGACACGGACTATCCGAATGAAACTCTATCTCGTCTTCGCGGCCGCAGCGCTTGCCGAAATTGCCGGGTGCTTTGCATTCTGGGCGTGGTTGCGTATGGAGAGGTCGATCGGATGGCTTGTGCCGGGCATGGTGTCGTTGGCGGCCTTTGCGTGGTTGTTGACGTTGGTCCCCACGGAAGCGGCGGGTCGGGCCTACGCTGCCTATGGCGGCATCTATATTGTCGCCTCGCTCATCTGGCTGTGGAGTGTCGAGGGACATGCGCCGGACCGCTGGGATGTGGCAGGCGGTGCGATTTGCCTCGCCGGTGCGTCACTTATTCTATTCGGACCCAGAGGTTAGGCCATGTGCGGGCGCTTTGTCTTGAATTCAACGCCGGAAGATGTGGCGGAATATCTGGACCTGATCGGTCTGGAAGAGTTTCCGGCACGGTTTAATATCGCACCAACGCAGCCCATTCTCATCGTGCTGGAGGGCGCGCAGCCTCAACCCGGGAGCAATTTACCGAACCGGCAGGCGATGCTGGTGCGCTGGGGTTTTCTGCCGGGCTGGGTCAAAGACCCCAAGGAGTTTCCTCTGCTGATCAACGCCCGCTCCGAAACAGCCATTGAGAAAGCCTCGTTTCGCGCCGCGATTCGCCACAGACGGGTGCTGATACCCGCAACAGGTTTTTATGAATGGCACAGGCCATCGAAAGAACAGGGTGGACAATCGCAGGCCTATTACATCAAGCCCAAAAGGGGCGGTATCGTCGCCTTTGCCGGATTGATGGAAACATGGTCTTCGTCTGATGGCTCCGAAGTCGATACGGGTGCGTTTCTCACCACCTCCGCCAATCGCTCGATTGCGCGCATTCATGATCGCATGCCGGTGGTGATTGCGCCGGAGGATTTCAGTCGCTGGCTGGATTGCAAAACCCGGGAGCCACGCGACGTCGTCGATCTGATGAAGGCGGCTGACGACGACTTTTTCGAGATGATCCCTGTTTCGGACAAGGTCAACAAGGTCGCCAATATCGGCGCCGACTTGCTGGAGCCGGTGGCCGTAGCGCCCATTCCCGCACCGAAAATCGAGCCTCCGGACGATGCGCAGATGTCACTGTTTTGATCCAGTTAGAGCGTTTCCCTTAAACGAGGAAGTGCTCTGGAAACGCAAAACGGCGCATCATGCGCCGTTTGTTGTCTTATATCCCCTGATGCTGCCTGAAGATCAGGCTACCTTTGGCTGAACCGGCTTGCGCGTCAGCATCATGGCTGCGGCGGCGACGGCCTTCAGACCGAGAGGTCGGTAGTGGCTGTTCAGGTCGGGCTTCGCAGCCGCTTCGGTCTTCTGTGTCTCGCTCATGTCTGTCTCCGGAGTTCCCCTTGAACGCGTCGATCTGACAGCGTTGCTGCAAACCTCTCTCATGGGAAATCGTGACAAATTCGAGGCAATTTTAATCAATTGAAAATTGCACACTGCGACATTTCGTGTTCGACGCAGCACTGGAAAATGCCACAATGCTCCGCGCCGTTGTAATCGATCCCTAAAGGCCGCGATGGTCCAGCCCGTCACCATGGTCGTCCTCGATCGTCAAGGTACCGTAACGCTTGTGCCAGATGCGGGCGCTGAAGGGCAGGAAGACAAGATAGGCCAGAACCGTCAGGACGAGAATTTCCCAGGTGAAGCTCATCAGGAGCGCCACGTAGAGCACGACGATCAGGATGGCAGGCAAGACAAGATCGCGACGGATGCGGCTTTCGGATTTGCCAGACCAGACGGGTAAACGGCTGATGAGCAAGTAGCCAATGAGCACGGTGTATGCGCTTGCGATATACGCGAAAGTCTTGCCCGGTTCGATGCCCATGAAGCCGAGATAAACCGGCAACAGCACCAGCATGGCACCCATCGGCGCAGGGACCCCGACGAAGAATTCGCTCTGCCAGGGTGCCTTGATCTCGCGTTCCGTCATGACATTGAAGCGCGCGAGGCGAAGACCCGCGGCGATGACGTAAATGAGGGCTGCGATCCAGCCGATGGAGCGGACATCGTCCAGAAGGTAGGCATAGACCACCAGCGCGGGGGCCACGCCGAAATTGACGATATCCGCCAGCGAATCCATCTGCGCGCCGAATTTCGACGTCGCCTTCATCATCCGGGCAAGGCGACCATCGACACCATCCAGAAACGCCGCCAGCAGAACCATACCCACGGCAAGCTCGAACCGACCCTCGAATGCGAGCCTGACGCCGCTGAGACCAGCACAGATTGCAAGCACGGTGACAAGGTTGGGAATGACGAGGCGGAGCGGGATTTCGCGCAGGCGCGGGCCCCGTCCGGTGTCACTGCTGATCTCATGCTTGCCGTTTGTCGTCGGCTCTGGCGTAGGCGTGTCCATGGCGCTGGTCTCCTGTTGTCTTAGCCGCGACGGCTGATGACCGGACCCTTGGCAGAGCCGAATTCCGCCAGAACCGTTTCACCGGCAATGGCCGTCTGGCCGATGGAGACGCGGGGCTGGAAGCCTTCCGGCAGGAAGATATCCAGGCGCGAACCGAAACGGATGAGGCCAAAACGTTCACCGGCATCAACAGGCTCGTTCGGCTTCACCCAGCAAACGATGCGGCGGGCGACCATGCCGGCGATCTGGACGACGCCGACCTTGCCATGCGCGGTTTCGATGACGAGACCATTGCGCTCGTTGTCTTCCGATGCCTTGTCCACTTCGGCGTTGAGAAACAGGCCGGGGCGGTAGGCAACATTGATGATGCGGCCACGAACAGGCGCACGGTTCACATGGCAGTTGAAAACATTCATGAACACCGAGATGCGGACCATGGGCTCCTTGCCGAGTTCCAGTTCCAATGGTGGAACCACGGTCTGGATGGCGGAAACCTTTCCGTCGGCAGGGCTGATGACGAGGTCGTCGTCCTGCGGTGTGACGCGTTCAGGGTCGCGGAAGAAGTAGGCGCACCAGGCAGTCAGCACGAGGCCAACCCAGAAGAGAGGTTCGGCTATCCAGCCAAGCACCAGGGATGCCACGAAGAAGGCGGCGACGAAAACATAGCCTTCCTTGTGGACCGGCACGATGGTGTTGCGAATGGTGTCGAACAGGTTCATTGCTCTTTCGTCTCCGAGTTTATCTTTTCAGCATGCCAGTCTCGGCGCGATCGGGTTGATCAGCGTGCCCAAGTCCTTGGCCATCCTCTACAACGCCTTTCACCAAAACGGTCGATCGTTTCTGGCGTGACGTGCTGCATATAATCATTCGGCAGCCGATTTCACGGTCGCACGCGACAAAACACGCATTGGTGACTACAGGCAAATCGCCTGAACGGCAATATTTTCCAATGTTTGACCTGGGGTTATACCGTCAATGCGCGGGTGCGCCGCGATCCACCACGCCCAGATCATCCTTTTCACGGACTTCGCGAAGGCGTTCCTCGGCCTGGATGGCCTCCCGCTGGCGGCTCCACATGGAGGCGTAGAGGCCACCGGCGTCGATGAGAGACATATGGGTGCCGCACTCGGCAATCGTGCCATCCTTCAAGACGATGATCTCGTCTGCACTGATCACGGTCGAAAGGCGGTGCGCGATCACAAGCGTGGTCCGGTTTTTCGAGACGATGTCGAGCGCGCTCTGGATTTCTTGCTCGGTATGCGTATCGAGGGCGGATGTCGCCTCATCGAGAATGAGAATCGGCGGCGCCTTCAAGATCGTGCGGGCAATCGCCACGCGCTGTTTTTCCCCACCCGACAGTTTCAGGCCACGTTCGCCGACCATGGTCGCATAGCCCAGGGGCAGCTTGCTGATGAAACCGCTGATCTGCGCGGCATTTGCAGCCGATGTGACATCGGCATCCGTTGCCCCCGGCCGTCCATAGTGGATGTTGTAGGCCAGCGTGTCATTGAACAGCACCGTATCCTGCGGCACCATGCCGATGACGGAGCGCAGGCTTTTCTGTGTCACCTGCCGAATGTCCTGACCATCGATGGTGATCGATCCTGACTGGATATCGTAAAAGCGGTAGAGCAGGCGTGACAGCGTCGATTTGCCCGCACCCGACGGACCGACGATGGCAACGGTCTTTCCAGCGGGGACGTCGAAGGAGATGCCCTTCAGAATAGGGCGCTCCGCGTCATAGGCAAAGTGGACGTCGCGAAAACAGAGCGCACCCGTGCCGATTTGCAATTCCTTCGCATCGGGTGCATCGATCACTTCGGCCTGTACGTCCAGAAGGTCGAACATCTCTTCGATGTCGGTCAGCCCCTGGCGGATTTCGCGGTAGACGAAGCCGATGAAATTCAGCGGAACGGAAAGCTGCAACAGCAAGGCGTTGATGAAGACGAAATCGCCAATCGTCTGGTCGCCGCGCTGCACGGCCAGTGCCGACATCACCATCATCACCATGGAGCCGAGGCCGAAAATGACGCCCTGGCCAAAGTTCAGCCAGCCGAGAGAGGTCCAGATCGCCGTCGCTGATTTCTCGTATTTCGCCATGGACGCATCGAACCGGCTTGCTTCCATGTCTTCATTGCCGAAATATTTCACGGTCTCGAAGTTGAGCAGCGAATCGATTGCCTTGGTGTTGGCGTCGGTGTCACTGTCGTTCATGGAGCGGCGAATGGCGATGCGCCAGTTGCTGGCCCGCACGGTAAACCAGATGTAGGCCCATACGGTCAGCACCGTCACCAGCACGTACCAGAAACCGTAGGACGCCCAGAAGATAACGACCGTCAGCAGAAACTCGATAAAGGTCGGGGCCGTGTTCAGGATGGTGAAACGGACAATCGTTTCGATGCCTTTGGTGCCTCGCTCGATGACCCGCGACAGACCGCCGGTCTTGCGCTCCAGATGAAACCGCAGCGAGAGGCGGTGCATATGCACGAATGTCTTGTAGGCCAATTGCCGCACGGCATGCTGCCCGACGCTGGCAAACAGCGCATCACGCAGCTGGTTCAGCCCGACCTGAACAAGGCGTGCAAGATTGTAGGCGACCACGAGAGCCACCGCACCCAGCAGAAAGGTCGGCATCAGCCCGGCCATATCCAGCTTGCCATTCAGCGCATCGGTCGCCCATTTGAAGAAATAGGGAACCAGCATCAGCACCAGTTTTGCGATGAGGAGAAAGACCGTGGCCCAGACGACGCGCATTTTCAGGTCAAGTCTGCCCTGTGGCCACATATAGGGCCATAGATTGACAAGGGTGCGGAGCGGATTGCTGGAATCCGCGGAAATCGTCTTGTTGGGATCGCTCATGCTCTGCTCCGATATCTGCGGGGATGCAGACAGCAAGACGGCGGCCCAGATGTGTGCCGCCGTTCTGTATTAGATAAACGTGTCAATCGTTTCACGCAATCCCGATAGGGTTTGCAGTCAACGAGTCATCAGGCGTTTGCGATGGATTTCCTCGGCATTCGGCAGGGCGCTGTCCGGCACACCGAAAATCTGGCCGGGCTCGATCAGATCAGGGTTTTTGATCTGGTCCTGATTGGCGAGATAGATCGTGGTGTAGCGCACGCCCTGTCCGTAAACACGGCGCGAAATCTGCCACAGCGTATCGCCACGACGGATGATGACGGCGCCTTCACTGTGAGACAATGGAGCCTGCTCGAAGGTTTTCGGCCCTGTTTCAGCAGAGGCCGCTGCCTGCGTCTGGACCTGTGCCTGAACCGGAGCAGCTTCCACCGCACCCGGCATGGTCGCGTTCAACTCTGCAAAGCGACCGGATAGTCCGGCAATGCGATTGCCGATGACCGCGACATCACTTGGCAGGTTGTCGATGACAGAAAGCAAATCGCGGGCCTTGGCGGAGATGCCACCGACGAATGCGGTGAAATCGACGTCTGCCGTCGCAGCCGTGCGGAATTCCGCCAGAGAACGAAGCGCAATGGCTGTGGCGGATTTCGCAGCCGCGACTTCATCGAGGCTCGGCGTTCTGCCGTTTGAGTAAAGGCCGGAGAGAATGGAGTAGGCTTTCGAGACCTCTTCACGCAGGGATTCGAAAACCGAACGGTCACTGGTGGCACTTTGTGTTTCCGTCTGTGCCTGTGCCTGCGCCTGGGCCTGGGTCTGGGTCTGGGTCTGGGTCTGCGGCGCGCTTGCGGCAGGTGATGGCTGGGCCGCTGCCGGAGCCTTTTGCGCTGATACGGTTGCCTGATCGTTGGCGGGACGCGCGAAGGGAACGCGAACGCGCACGGTGACCTTGCCAGCAGCGTCCAGCGCTTCGGCCGTCACGACATGGTCGCCGACAGCCAGATCGACATTACCCTCGATCACGAAGCTACCGGAGGCTTCCGCCTTGCCATCGCCGATCGGTTTGTCGTCGACCAGGAC
The DNA here is from genome assembly GCF_014196515.1 of Rhizobium skierniewicense. Classification (GTDB taxonomy): domain Bacteria; phylum Pseudomonadota; class Alphaproteobacteria; order Rhizobiales; family Rhizobiaceae; genus Agrobacterium; species Agrobacterium skierniewicense. Next base: position 39,682 of record NZ_JACIDV010000014.1, read on the forward strand.
GCGCACGGCGGCATTTGCCGGAGCAGCACCCGCAACGAAAATCTTGGAGCCTTCGAACTCGACAGCAACGACGCGGATCGTTGCCGCCTCGGGGGAGGGCTGCGGGGTGGACGTGTTCATTGGAGCCGATGGCGTCGTGGCGGATCCGGCCTGGGTTGAACCCGCGGCTTGTGTCTGTGCTTGCGGCTGTTCCGTCGCACCATTGGCCGGTGGCGTTGCCTGCGCTTGCAGGGCACCCGGTGCCGCATCCGGCATGGTCATCACGCGGCTTGCCTTGCCCGGAGTCGTCACCATGGCCAGAAGCTCGCCATTCTTCTGAGACGGCACGGAAACGGTTGCGGTCTCTGCGGATTGCGCGACCTTGCCGTCCTTGCCGGTTGCGCGAAGAATGATCTGGTGATCGCCGGGCGCAAGCGGGTTGTCGAGAACGGCAGCAAAGTCGCCAGTGCTTTCGACCGGCGTTTTCGCGATGACCTGCCCGTTATTGACGATTTCAAGCGTCGTTCCCGCCGGTGCCTTGCCCGCGATGACGGCGGAGCCATCCGGCTCGACGCGCAACACATCGAAGGTTGGCAGTTGTGCAGCATCGCCAGGTGCAGGCGCCGAGGCAGGCGAGGCTGGAGGTGTTGCCGGAGCAGCAGGGGTCGGCCGTGGCGCGCCATCGTCGGTGCCGGTAAACACGCCGGGCAGGCGGCGAACCTGGTCCGCGGCAGCAGACGCGTCTGCAGGCAATCCGCGCAGGAAGGCGATGGTGCGTTCAGCGGCAGACCGTGCAGTGGTCAGCAGACGTGAGGTATTCTCATCGATTGCTTCGGGAATATCGATGTTTTCCAGCTCCTTCAGCGAATCCTCGACCGTCTTGCGGGCGGCCGTGAACTCATCATTGGAAGGCACCTTGCCGTCAGCGAAACGTCCCGTCATGTCCTTGATGGACTGGTTGGCGGATTCCGCCAGACGCCCGACCTTGTCTGCGACGGTTTCGGTATCCTTGGCGGCGTCCGTCAACAGATCGCCCGCCTTTTCGCCACCCATCTCCACGCTGTTCTTAACAGCGTTGCCAGCATCGTTGATGGCGTCGCCGATCGGCTTGTCGTCGCTCGATATGCGTGGGAGAACGAAGAAGACCATGAGCAGCGTCGCGACGCCCAGCACGATAAGCGCCAGCAGTCCGGCCCTTTTGTTGTTCATTGTCGATCTCCGGGTAACATTCTTGTCTTTACGTTGCGATAGCTAGCGTTTAAGTCGTGCGCGCACAAGCGGCACCCCTGTAAATCCAGCGTTTCTGCGGCTCGGTCCCCAAATTTTCTTGACGGATCGGCGGCACCATAGTTCCTTCGTTCCATGACTGAAGAAAATACATCGATTCGATCCATTTGCGTTTACTGCGGTTCCCAGCCCGGACGCGACCCCGCCTACATGGACGCAGGCCGAGCACTGGGAAAATCCATCGCCCAACACGGAATTCGCCTCGTTTACGGCGGTGGAACCAAGGGCATCATGGGTGCCGTGGCAAGCGGTGTCCTGTCCAACGGCGGCGAAGTTACCGGCATCATACCGGATTTTCTCGTCGATATGGAAGCCACGCGCCATTCTCTCGGACAATTGAACGAATTGATCATCACCAAGGACATGCATGAGCGCAAGCACATGATGTTCGAGCGCTCGGATGCATTCGTCACGCTCCCAGGCGGTATCGGCACGCTGGAAGAGATCGTCGAGATCATGACATGGGCGCAGCTCGGTCGTCACGCCAAGCCCATGGTCTTTGCCAACATCAACGGCTTCTGGGACCCCATGCTGGAGCTGATCCGCCATATGCGCGATCAGGGCTTCATTCACCGCGCGCATCTTCTAAACCCGCTGGTGATTGACGAGATCGGGGCTATCGTTCCCGCCATCATCGACCGCGCCAGCGCGCAGCAGAACCCGCAGGGCGATCCCTCGGTTATCTCCCAGCTCTGAGACCCTCAGTGCCCGGGGCCGGTCCTTCAATCACGCTTTGCTCTCCGGCGTCCGATCAGACCTGGCACCGTGTAGATGACCAACGCTGCCCAGATCATGATGAAGGCGACGAGCCTGACCGTGTCGAACGGTTCCTTGAAGACGAACACGGCGATGATGAAGATCATCGACGGTGCGATATATTGCATGATGCCGATGGTGGAGAGTTTCAAGAGCTTCGCACCATTGCCGTAGAGAATGAGCGGCGTGGCGGTGACGATGCCGCTGGCGATCAGCAGCCACGTGTCCGTTGGGGTTCCGGCCATGAAATGCGCCTGACCGGTGCTCATGAGATAGATGATGAAGGCGATTGCTGGCGGCGTCAGCAACAGCACCTCCAGCAGAAAACCTTGCGTCGGCCCGATGGGAAGGGTCTTGCGGAAGAAGGCGTAAAAGCCCCAGGAGACGGTCAAGGCGACCGACACCCATGGCAGGTTGCCCGCGTGCCAGGTCAGCAGGGCAACGGCCAGAGCGGAGAGGACGATTGCCGAAATCTGAAAGCGGCTAAGCTTCTCCTTCAACAGGACGGCGCCCAGAAAAATGCTGAACAGCGGATTGATGAAGTAACCCAGCGCCGCATCGAGCGCACGGCCGGTGCCGATCGCCCAGATATAGACGCCCCAGTTGATGCTGATGATGGTGGCCGTCAGACAGGCCATGGCCAACATGCGCGGCGTCGTGAGTGCCTTCTTGATTTCGGCGGTGCGCCCCAGCAGCATGAGAACGGCGGCGGCAATCGGCACGGACCACACCACGCGATGCGCAATGACCTCCAATGGCGACACATGCGCAACCGCCTTCATGTAGAACGGAAGAAAGCCCCATAGGATGTAGGCGGTAAAAGCGTAGGCGAAACCACGCGCGCCATCGCCGGGCGGAGACGTCTCTATTGTCTGGTTAACGGCCATGGGAACTGCCAATCTCGAGCGGAAAGCACCGGCCTATTCCTGTTTGGCGTTATATTCCAATTCATTTACGTGAAGGATGCGATGAAAAAAGCATCATCTGCTTAAATAATAAGTGTGCCGCCTGAATCGGAATGTCAGGCGGCAACGCTAAATCCTTGTAATATATGATTATTTTCCCGCGAACCGATCTGTCGCGCGAATGAGCTGGTCGAGAATACCGGGTTCGCTCATCGCATGACCGGCAGCCTCGACGATATGCAAATCCGCTTTCGGCCATGCCTTGGACAACTGCCAGGCATATTTCAGCGGGCAGGGCATGTCGTAGCGTCCGTGGACGATGACGCCGGGGATGTCTTTCAGCGTGTGGGCATCGCGCAGCAACTGGCCGTCTTCGAACCAGCCGGCATTGACGAAATAATGGGTTTCGATGCGCGCGAACGCGATAGCATATTGCTCTTCGCCGAAATCATCGACACGGCCCTGATCCGTCACCAGCGAGATTGTCGCACCTTCCCACTGGCTCCAGGCCTTGGCGCATTCCAGCTTCTTCTTTTCGTCGGTGCCGGTGAGATAGCGATTATAGGCGACCATCATCTCGCCGCGCTCGGCCTCGGGAATGGGCGCAATGAAGGTTTCCCAGCGGTCGGGATACATTTCCGAGACACCGAACTGATAGTACCAGTCCAGTTCCGGCTTGGTCAGTGTGTAGATGCCACGCAGGACGAGTTCGCTGACGCGATCCGGGTGGGTCTGCGCATACGCAAGCGCCAGCGTCGAGCCCCAGGAACCGCCAAACACCTGCCATGTCTCGAAACCGAATTTTTGCCGCAGCTTTTCCATATCCGCCACCAGATGCCACGTCGTATTGGCCTCCAGAAACGCATGCGGTGTGGAGCGGCCGCAGCCGCGCTGGTCGAAGAGGATGACATCGTAAAGCGCCGGGTCGAACACCCTTCTCTGTGTGGGGTTGACCCCGCCACCGGGACCGCCATGCAGGAAAACGGCGGGCTTGGCACCCTTCGTGCCGACACGTTCCCAATAGATCACATGGCCGTCACCCACATCCAGCATGCCGGTATCGAAGGGCTCTATCTCCGGATAGAAACCGCGCAACGCGTTGCTCATGTCGTCTTTTCCTGTGGTGGCCAATGCGCTGTATCCTTGTCTGGATGCTGGTGGTTTTTGACGGTCTGCTCTGGGCCGTCCGTCGCCTCTACGGGCAGGGTATCGAGATGAGAAAACCAATGCATCTTGCTGGAAAGGTTTGATTGTGCTTCCGGTATGATGTCGAGCGGTTCGTCCAGCGAACCCAGCGTGACATTGATGAAATTCTTGTCCGGAATATCATAGAACAACGGCGTCCCGCAGGTGCCGCAAAAGCCGCGCCGAACGTGATCTGACGATTGAAACCAGTTTGGCTTGCCGCGTGTGAGCCTGAAGCGATCAAGGCTGCTTGCGCCAAGCGGCAGAAAATAATTGCCCGATGCCTTCTGGCACATGCGGCAGTGGCAGACATGCGGATAGCGGATGTCACCCTCTATCCTGTAACGCACCGCGCCACACTGGCATCCGCCGGAGACTGCCGTCGCGCCCGTCAATTCACAGTATCCTCAGGTGGCCAGACGTGGGTATCCTGATCAGGGTGTTGAAAGGAGACCATGGAGCTCTCATCCAGACTTTGCTGCGCATGTGGCTTGTCGAACAGGGTTTTGATCCACGGCATCTGCATGTGCGTGTTGACTTGCACCTGTGGCTCGACCTCCTGCGGGTGATCGAAGGCGCCGATGGCAATTTCGACGCCGCCCGGATGGTGATAGGTCAACGGCGTGCCGCATTTGTTGCAGAAGCCGCGATGGATTTTGGCGGACGAGCGAAACAGGCTTGGCTGCCCGCGCGTCCATGTCAGATGCGCCTGATCGGCCGTGACGAGCGCGCCGAAGAAATTGCCGAACTGCTTCTGACACATGCGACAATGGCAGATGGAGGGGCGACCAAGCTTGCCTGCGTGAAAGCGAACCGCGCCACATTGGCAACCGCCGGAATAACCTGCATCGCTCATTGATTTTTCTCCTGTGGCCATGCCTGCGTGTCGTGGTCGGGATGCTGATGGGATGTGAGGTTCGCCAGATAATCAACCGATGTCAAATCGTCCTCGGTCGGCACGGCGGGCAGGGTGTGGAGGCGATCCACGAAGCTGATCTTCCGCTCGACACCCCATTGTATAGACGGCGGGAACGTCGAGGGATCGTCAAATGCGCCCGCAGCAACGGCCATGCCATCCGGTGCCTCATAGGTCAGTGGCGTTCCGCAATCGCCGCAAAAGCCACGGCTCACCACACTGGAAGACCTAAACCGCTTCGGCTCTCCGCGCGTCCACGCAAAGTCCTTGCCCCGCACCGAAACCAACGGCGCATAATAGGCGCCGAACGCCTTCTGGCACATGCGACAATGGCAGATGGAGGCATCGGCAAGGTCACCCTCGACACGAAACCGGATAGCGCCGCATTGGCATCCGCCGGTGTGGATGCGTGTTGTCATGGCTGGCTCCCTTCGATCCAGTTTTCGATCTTTAATCCCTCGACACGAGAAAACTCCCTGACGTTGTTGGTGACGAGAATGATATCCAGTGAGAGTGCGTGCGCCGCGATGAACATGTCTGTGGTGCCGATCAGAGTGCCACGTTGTTCCAGAGACGTTCTTATATCGGCATAATGTCGGGCCGCAGCTGGGCCGTAATCGACAGTAGCTATTCTGGTGAGCAGGCCTTCGACCAGATGCGAGAGCCTTGCCGATCCCTTGCGCTTAATACCAAACAGAATTTCGGAGAGAACGATTGAGCTTATACAGATGTCATCTTGGCTGAGATGGTAAAGCTTTTCTGCGGCAGGCCCAAACGGATTTCGGACCACGTCGGACACGATATTGGTGTCCAGCATGTAGCGCGCTGTCGTCATAAATCAACAGATCTCGGCGGCTGTTCATCGAGATCGAATTCAGGGACATCTTCGTCAAGGGGGCTCTGCTGCCGTAACCACTCGATCATATTGCCCTTGCGACGATCAGTCGGTTCGATGATGAGGCGGTCCCCATCTCTGTGCATGACCGCCTCGTCACCAGGAAGCTCGAACTCCACCGGAATTCGAACGGCCTGATTGCGTCCGTTCCTAAATAGCTTGACGTGTCGCTCTGCGCTCATCCCAACCTTCCTTATCAGGCATATGCTGTAGCATAGGCCGAATGTGGGCAGGGCGCAAGAAAGCGTTCATACGCGATGGAGGCTACCGCTTGATCTCCCAGGTCGTCACCCGCTCACCACTCTCCTTGTCCTTGCCATCCTTCAACTGAATGCCCTTGGCCGAAAGCTCGTCCCTGATACGGTCGGCTTCGGCAAAATTCTTCGCTTTCAGCATTTCGAGACGCATGGCGACGAGCGAGTCGACGGCGGCGGCGATAGCTTCATCGACCTCGGCTTTTTTTGGTAAAACACCGAGCAATGCCGCGCTGGCCGCGAAGACGGGCAAGTGTTGCGGATCCGCGTTGGCAGCTTGGGCCAGCGCGTGGAGCGCTTGCACGGCAGCTACCGTGTTCAGATCATCAGCCAGCGCATCTAAAACGGCCTGATCCGGCGCGGCATCACCAATCTCGGCGGCAGGCCATTTGGCCAGCAGGCGCTCCGCTTCTTCCAGCCTCTTCACCGAAAAATCGATCGGCTCGCGGTATTGCGTCATCAACATCGCCAGACGCAAAACCTCGCCCGGCCATTGGCGGCCGCCAAACTTGTCCGTATGCAGCAGCTCGTGGATGGTGATGAAGTTGCCATCCGACTTCGACATCTTGCGGCCTTCGACCTGCACGAAGCCGTTGTGCATCCAGACATTGGCCATGACATGCGTGCCATGGGCGCAGCGGGACTGGGCGATTTCATTTTCGTGGTGCGGGAAGATGAGGTCCAGTCCGCCGCCATGGATGTCGAAGACTTCGCCGACGTAACGCCCGGCCATGGCCGAGCATTCGATGTGCCAGCCCGGACGACCGCGACCCCAGGGGCTTTCCCAGCCAGGTTCGTTGTGGCCGGACAGCTTCCAGAGGACAAAATCGCCGGGGCTTTTCTTGTGCACCTCGACGGCCACACGCGCACCAGCCTGTTGCTCATCCAGCGGGCGCTTGGAAAGCTGGCCGTAATCGCTCATGGACTGGGTGTCGAACAGCACTTCACCGCTGGCCACATAGGCATGACCACGCGCAATCAGCTTTTCGATGATCGCGATCATCTGGGGAATGTTGTCGGTGGCGCGCGGCTCGACGGTCGGCTCGAGGCAGCCGAGCATGGCGACATCGTCATGAAACTGCTGTGCGGTCTTTTCTGTCACGGCATGGATCGCGTCGTTCAGAGGCAGGTTGGGGTAATCGCGCAGCGCCCGTGCGTTGATCTTGTCGTCAACGTCGGTGATGTTGCGCGCATAGGTGACATGCGCGTCGCCATAGACGTGGCGCAGCAGACGATAGAGAACATCGAAGACGATCACGGGGCGCGCGTTGCCAATATGGGCGAAATCATAGACCGTCGGGCCGCAGACATACATGCGCACATTATCGGTATAGATCGGCTGAAACTCAGCCTTTCCGCGGGTCAGTGTGTTGTGGAGTTTCAGGCGCAGGGACATAAGGATTTTCCTCAAGGGCAATCATTTCCCAAGCCGGAACGTTTGTCTGCTTTGACCTTTCGGAAGACGAAAACGATCTGGCCGGGTGCGAGACCAGCAAAATTTAACTCAGCAACAGCAGCAGATCATCGTTTTCATGGCTTGCGTTATGAAACGGCGCGCGGATTTGGTCAAGAGCGATGGTGCGCACCCTCACGCAGGCGCTTGGTAGCTCACGAATTTCCGGTCCCTCACAACGTAGATCCTGCCTGTTTCCTTGGCGTCCGGTGACGCCAGCGGCAGAATGGCTGCGGCGACCTCGGACGGGTGGGGCAGAGTATCGGGGTCTTCGCCCGGCATGGCCTGCGCGCGCATGGCCGTACGGGTCGCACCGGGATTGATGCTGTTGACACGCAGAGCCGTGGCTTCCGTTTCGGCGGCCCATGTGCGGGCCAGCGCCTCGACCGCGGCCTTGGAGGTGGAGTAGGCACCCCAGAATGGGCGACAGGAATGCGGCGCGCCGGAGGAGAGGATGAGTGCGCGGCCGGCATCGGATTTCAATAGCAGCGGCTCGACCGAGCGGATCAGCCGCCATGTCGCCGTGACGTTGATCGTCATGACCTTTTCGAACACCTTCGCCTCGATGTGGCCAACCGGGGAGATGACGCCAAGTACGCCAGCATTGGCAACGAGAATATCCAGCTTGCCCCAGCGTTCGTTGATGGACGCGCCGAGCGCATCGATGGCGTTCATATCGGCAAGATCGAAGGGTACCAGCGTGGCCGTGCCACCGACAGCCTTGATCGCATCGTCGAGATCCTCAAGGCCGCCAACGGTGCGGGCGCAGGCGATGACATGGGCGCCTGCCTTTGCCAGCTCCAGTGCCGTGAAATAGCCTATGCCACGGGATGCGCCGGTCACGAGCGCGATGCGTCCCTTTAGGTCTGTCGTCATAGTCTCCCCCGAGAATGATATGTGTTCGGCAATGAGCCGAAAGCCCGCACGCAAAGCGCGGGCAAGGGTGGTCAGCCGTTGCTGGCCAGCATGGAAATCTTGTTGCCCATGGACTCGCCATTCTTGTCGAGCAGGCGGGTCGGGTATTCACCGGTGAAATAGTGGTCGGTGAACTGCGGGCGCGCATTGTTACGGTCCACCCCGCCAACGGCCTGATAGAGACCATTGATGGACAGGAACGCCAGCGAATCGACACCGATGAACTTCGCCATGTCAGCGACGTCTGCATACTGGTTGGCCAGCAGCTTGTCCGCGTCAGGCGTATCGATGCCGTAGAAATCCGGGTGGAAGATCATCGGGCTGGCAACGCGGATGTGAACTTCCTTGGCCCCGGCTTCACGGATCATCTGCACGATCTTGACCGATGTCGTGCCGCGCACGATGGAGTCATCCACCAGAACGACGCGCTTGCCTTCGATCATCGCCCGGTTGGCCGAATGCTTCAGCTTTACGCCCAGCGCACGGATCGACTGCGTCGGCTCGATGAAGGTACGGCCGACATAGTGGTTGCGGATGATGCCGTATTCGAACGGAATCCCGCTCTCCTGCGCAAAGCCGAGCGCCGCTGGCGTACCGCCATCCGGCACCGGCACCACGACATCGGCTTCGAGCGGCGCTTCCTTGGCAAGGATGCTGCCCATGTTCTTGCGGGTGGTGTAGACGTTACGACCACCAACGACAGAGTCGGGGCGGGCGAAATAGACATATTCGAACAGGCAAAGACGCTCCGGCTGCGGCTTGACCGGTTTGCGCGCATCGATGGTCACGGAACCGTCCGGCTGGATCTCGCAGATGATGACTTCGCCATTTTCCACATCGCGGACGAACTTGGCGCCGATAATATCGAGCGCGCAGGTTTCCGAGCAGAAGATCGGCTTGCCGTCGAGATCGCCCATCACCAGCGGGCGAATGCCCGTGGGATCGCGCGCGGCAATCAGCTTGGTGCGCGTCATGGCCAGCATCGAATAGCCACCTTCCATCTGCCTGATGGCATCGATGAAGCGATCTGCCGTGGAGGAATGGCGCGAGCGGGCGATGAGGTGAAGCACGACTTCGGTATCGGACGTGGACTGACAGATGGCGCCGGTCGCGATGATCTGGCGGCGAAGCGTCAGGCCGTTGGTGAAGTTGCCGTTGTGGGCAACCGCAATGCCGCCTTCTTCCAGCTCGGCAAACAGAGGCTGCACATTGCGCATCGCCACTTCACCGGTTGTAGAGTAACGGGTGTGGCCGATACAGATCGAACCAGGCAGGCGGGCCAGCGTGGCCGGATTGGTGTAATGGTCGCCGACGAGGCCCATATGGCGTTCCTGATAGAAACGCTTGCCATCGAACGACACCATGCCTGCGGCTTCCTGCCCACGATGCTGGAGAGCGTGCAGACCAAGTGCCGTCAGTGCCGCCGCATCCGGGTGCCCAAGAACGCCGAACACGCCGCACTCTTCGTGCAGGGTATCGCCATCCAGGATTTCATTGAGTGTGGAATGCGAAAGCGGCTCGTTCATCTGGCTTGCCTTTGCTTAAGTACCAAAAACAAAAACCGCCCTGGTAAGCGTTGTTCTACCAGTGTGGTCTGTCTGCTGCTTGAAGTGAATGTCTAGCACACATAGCGCGCCTTGCATGCATTGCAAGACGCGCATCAGCGTCAATTCGTCGTGGTCGGGGCGGTCGTTGCCGGAGCATCGTCCACCGGCGTCTGTTCAGTCGCGCCCTCTGGCGGCTTGCCGAGAATGCGTGCACGGATCTGCGGTTCGATATTGTCCGGCAGCCCGGCTTCGAGCTTGGCGACGAGGCCATCGAGGAATGGCTTGGACTTTGCCTGTGTGACCCATTCTGGCTGCGTTCTCACATCCACCAGCCAGTTCCAGAAAGCAACGGCAACGACCAGCAGCAGAATGCCGCGGGCAGCGCCGAACAGGAAACCAAGCGTGCGGTCGAGTGCGCCAATGCGGCTGTCAATGATGAAATCGGCAATGCGCGAGGTGATGAACGAGATGATGATCAACGCGACGAGGAAGATGATGCCTGCCGAACCGGCAATCGCGATCTTGTCGTCATCGGTATAGTTGCGCGCATAGGGCAGCAACACCGGGTAGAGATAATAGGCGGCGGCGACCGAACCGCCCCAGCTGGCGATGGACAGAATTTCACGCGAAAACCCCCGCACCATGGCGAGAACAGCGGAGAAAAGGACAACGGCGAGAACGATGCCGTCGAAAATCGTAATGGGCATTTACCAACTCCGGAGGTCGCGACACTGAATGGGAGCGCCACTGTGCCAACTTTCGTTCCTATTACACTAGCCGCTTAGCCAGCGAAAGGATCAATCTCATTCTTCCTCAACCTGTCTGAACCGGTTACCCGAACCCGCGATACGCGCCACGAGATCCGGCAGGCTCTCGATTTCCGTCCAGCGCCCTTTGGCACCCTTTGGCAACTCGGCAGAGGCCGAAGGCAGGCATGCGGTGGCAAAGCCAAGCTTCTCAGCCTCTTTCAATCGCTGCCCCGTGTGCGAAACGGGCCGGACAGCACCCGACAGGCTGACCTCGCCGAAATAGACGCAATCGGCTGGCAGTGCAACACCGGCAAGCGATGAAACCAGTGCAGAGGCAATCGCCATGTCTGCCGCCGGTTCGGAAATGCGATAGCCACCTGCGACATTGAGGTAAACATCGTGGCTTCCAAGCTTCACGCCACAGTGGGCTTCCAGCACGGCAAGGATCATCGCAAGCCGCGATGAATCCCAGCCGACGACCGCACGGCGCGGCGTGCCAAGCGATGTCGGCGCGACCAGCGCCTGCACTTCCACCAGTACCGGGCGCGTACCCTCCATGCCCGCGAAGACGGCTGCACCGGGAGATTTCTCGTTGCGTTCGCCAAGGAACAATTCGGAAGGGTTGGAGACCTCGCGCAAACCCTTGTCCGACATCTCGAACACGCCGATTTCATCGGTGGGTCCGAAGCGGTTCTTTACGGTGCGCAGAATACGGTAGTGGTGGCCGCGATCGCCTTCGAAATAGAGCACGGCATCCACCATGTGTTCCACCACGCGCGGCCCCGCGATCTGTCCGTCCTTCGTCACATGGCCGACGAGAACCATAGTGGCCCCCGTCTGCTTGGCAAAGCGGATCATCGCCTGAACACCGGTGCGGACCTGCGTCACCGTGCCGGGAGCGGAATCGGCGGTATCGCTCCACAGCGTCTGGATCGAGTCGATGATGATCAGGTCAGGCCGTTTGCCTTCCGAAATCGTCGCCAGAATGTCCTCGACATTGGTCTCCGCCGCCAGGAGAACATCTGTGTCGGCAGCACCCAGACGCTGCGCACGCAGCCGTACCTGCGCCACCGCCTCTTCGCCCGAGACGTAGACGATGCGGTGGCCGCGGCGCGACAGTGCGGCCGCCGCCTGCATCAGCAGCGTGGATTTACCAATGCCGGGATCACCGCCGATCAGGACCGCAGACCCCCGCACGAAGCCGCCGCCGGTCGCCCGGTCCAGCTCGCTCATACCGGTTGGAATACGCGGCGCTTCCTCGATTTCACCGGAAAGTGAAGTGAGGGTAACGGGTCTGCCCTTTTTCGGCGTTTTGCCGGGGCCAGAGCCGATGCCGCCCATCGGGTCCTCTTCGACGATGGTGTTCCACTCGCCGCATCCCTCACACTTACCCGCCCATCTGGTGTGGACCGTACCGCAGTTCTGGCAGATGAATTGTGTCTTGGCTTTGGCCATGAATGTCAGTTTTCTTCTTGTTTGAAGTCTTTAGGAGACAGGTGTCTGCGGCCATGCATGACACGCAAAATGCGTACGGTATCGGCCTCGATACGAAACTATATGCATCGTTGCCTGTAAGGTAACGCTTTCAATCCTTGGGAAAGCCCATCGCGCGGTAGACCAGGGAAACCACTGGTCGCGATCCATTCTATTTTTCTTGTTATATCGCGGATGAATGCTGAGGCCGTCATCGTGTCATCAGCCGCGATCCAAAGAAACATCTCAAGAAGGTCTTGATCAGCGAGAGGTGAGTAAATTAGCTGCTTCTGTCTAATTCGCTCATTCCTCTTTTTATAATAGAATCAGCCCAATTGTCTGCTGTCGTGAATGTGAGGTATTCCCCACGCTCAAACTGCGCGTCCGCTTCCGCAATCATTCGCTTGAGTTCTTCTTGTTCACTTCCAAGTAACTGCAAGCTTGCATGAACAACCGCGTCGGCGTCCCTGTACACGCCGGCCTTCACCTGCTCATCAATAAACTTGCGATCCTGTTCGCTGAGATGAATTTCGGTCATTTCGATCTCCTTTTGTTCTCGTATAGCACAGGTCACAACAGCTTTCCAAGAGGCAAGAAAAGCGTCACGCGTCTTCGATCAGATATTGCCGCTCATAGCGCAATCCAAGGCCGGTCAACATTTCGTAACCGATGGTGCCTGCCGCGCGTGCCACCTCATCCACCGGCACATTGGGTCCGAAAAGTTCGATGTAGTCTCCAGCACGGATGGCGTTTGGCGGGACGTCCGTCACGTCAAAAATCGTCAGGTCCATTGTCACGCGGCCAGCAATGGGCACTTCGTAGCCGTTGATGAAGCCGTAAGCGCCGCCATAGCCCATGTCGCGCAGCGGAATGCCCGATCCGGAGAGCGAGCGGTGATAGCCGTCGGCGTAACCGACGGCGGCAATGGCCAACCGGCTGGCGCGTGTCAGGCGAAACGTCCCGCCATAACTCACCGTCTGGCCTTCACCGGCATCACGGATCTGGATGATGCGGGCTTCTGCCTTGGCGACCGGCCGCATCGGGTTGGTCATGTCGCTGACGGCCTCACCGCCATAGAGCGCGATGCCGGGACGGGTGAGATCGAAATGATAGTCCGCGCCGAGGAAAATTCCGGCAGAAGCCGACAGACTTGATTCGATGCCTTCGAAGGCGGCGCTAACCCTGCGGAATGATTCGAGTTGTGCCCTGTTCATGGGCGACGATGGCGTATCGGCGCAGGCGAGGTGAGACAGCACCAGCACCGGGTCGAAACTGGCGGGACGGGTCGGATCATCGGCCAGATAGAGCGCGTCCTCCAGCGGCAGACCCAGCCGGTTGAAACCGGTGTCCACATGCAGCGCGAAAGGATGATCGCCGCGGTCTGCCATCAGGCTCATCCAGAAGGAAAGCTGTTCTTCCGAGGCGACCACCGGCACAAGGTCGTTGTTGAACACCTGCGCTTCCTGCCCCGGCCAGATGCCCGATAGCACGAAGATGCGGGCTTCCGGCGCATGCGGGCGAAGTGTGGCACCTTCCGCCACGGTGGCGACAAAGAAGTCCCGCGCGCCTGCATGATAAAGCGTCGCACCGCAATCCTCGATCCCCATGCCATAGGCATCGGCCTTCACCACCGCGCTGGCGCGCGCCTTGCCGGAACGTGTGTTCATGTCGCGCCAGTTATCAGCCAGTGCGCCAAGATCCACCGTCAGGCGAAGCGGAGCGGCCTCGAAAGCGTCCATTTCCGCGTCGGGCAGAGTGTCATCGAATTCATCATTCATCGTCGGGCGTCCGGTGAGGGGATGGTTATTGCTGTATCACTTTTGTTCAAGACGGTAATGTCCGTTTGGACTAAACTGTGGCTATGCCCAATGTTTCGCAGGAACAGGCCATAGATGTCATGCCGCTTGCCGCAACGGAAACCACACGTTTCTGGCGCGATGGGCGTTTTGATGGCATGGAATGCCTGAGCGCGACATTTCTGACGCATGAATATTCTCCGCACGCGCACGAGACATTTTCAATCGGCGCCATCGAAAGCGGCTTGCAAATCTCGACCATTCAGGGCACCACAGAGCAGACCGGGCCTGGGCATCTCTACCTCATCAACCCCGATGATATACACGACGGTGCCCCGGGCGGCTGCGGATATCGCTACCGCATGATTTATCCAACCATCGCTCTGCTGCGTAATGTGATTGAAGATGTGACAGGCCGCGCGTTCCACGGCACGCCATCCTTCCCACGTTTCCTGCCGTATGATCCGCAAATGGCCACAGCATTTCAGATCGCCCACCATCGCATGGAAATGAAGGTTGGCGCTCTGGAGGCGGATGAGGGCATGTATTGCGTCATGGCGGAACTTTTTCGCCGTTACGGCAGCAGCATCATCCTGCCGTTGGAAAAGAGTGAGAAAACAGCGGTCCACACCACGCGGGATTACCTGAACGACAATTTCGATGTGGATATAGGGCTGGAGGAACTGGCGAAAACAGCAGGTCTCAGCCGCGCCCATCTCATTCGGGCGTTTCGCAAAGAGTTCCACATCACACCCCATGCCTATCTGACGGATGTGCGGATCCGCAAAGCCAAAAAGTTTCTACGTAACGGGGAACCGCTGGCAGATATTGCAGCACTGTGCGGCTTTGCAGATCAGGCCCACTTCAATCGCCATTTCAAAGCGCGGATGGGCATTACACCGGGACAATTTCGTGCGGCGTAGGGCAGATGTCATTTTCGTTCAAGACGGCGATACCGACCAAGCATTAATCGCATCTCCAAAATAGGAGATTGCCATGCCACGGACCATAGAGACTGCCGAATTCGCCGCCGGACTGAAAGCCGCCGCACCTCTGCTCGTTGCGATGGTGCCGATTGGGGCGGTGTTCGGTGCCGTCGCTGTGGCCAAGGGTTTGTCTCCACTCGAAGCCTGTCTCATGTCAGTTCTGGTTTTTGCGGGTGGCGCGCAATTCGTGGCCATGGATTCATGGGGGCATCCGGCAAGCTGGACAGCGTTAGGCTTTGCCGCACTGCTTGTGAACCTGCGGCATGTGTTAATGAGCGCGTCGATTGCGGGGAAAAATGCAAGGTTTCAAGGAATGGCAGAAATTCGCCGCCATGCCAGTGCTTACGGATGAATCCTGGGCCTTGTCGGAATTTCGCGCCATGCGCACCCATTTGACGCCAGCCTTTTTCACCGCCGCTGCCTTGTCGATTTACGCGCTGTGGAACATCTCCACGCTGGCGGGCGCTTTGCTGGGGTCGGTCATGGGCGATACGGCAATTATCGGTCTGGATTTCGCCTTTCCGGCGGTTTTCATCGTGCTGTTGATGGGTTTCTGGAAGGGCAGCGAAACGGGTCTTGTGCTGCTGGCAAGCGCGACCGCTTCCTACCTTACGCATACTTATATTGCAGGCGCATGGTACATCGCCGCCGGTGCGCTGGCCGGGCTTCTGGTTGCTGCTTTCACCGGGCAAAAAGCGGAGCAGCCAGCATGACGCTTGATGCAAACACCCTGCTTGTCATCCTCGCCATGGCGGCCGCAACAATCGCGACACGCATGGGCGGACTGCTTCTCCTTCGTTACGTGGAGTTCACCGGCCGTACCAAGAAAGCATTGACGGCTGTTCCACCAGCCGTACTCATGGCGGTTGTCACGCCCACAGCCATTTCAACCGGTCTTGCCGAAAGCATTGCCTGCGCGGTGACGGCGCTTGCGGCAACGCGCCTGTCGTTGCTGCCCGCCGCCGCAACGGGCGTGGTGACGGTGGCTGTGCTGCGCGGAATCGGTTTGTAAATCGATATCACCAAGCGCTTGAAAAGACTGAGCCCCGCAACGTTCGTGGCGGGGCTGAATTGGAAATCAATGCTCTTCGTATTGCGTGAACGATGGATCTGCCAGATCCGCAAAGCGGGTAAACTCCGCTTGGAACGCCAGCTTCACCGTGCCCGTCGGTCCGTGACGCTGTTTGGCGATGATGACGTCTGCTGTGCCTTTGACCTTGTCGAACAGCGCTTCCCATTCGGCATATTTCGGGTCGGAAATATCGCGCGGCTCCATGTTCTTGACGTAGTATTCCTCACGGAACACGAACAGCACCACGTCCGCGTCCTGCTCGATGGAGCCCGATTCGCGAAGGTCGGAGAGTTGAGGACGCTTGTCTTCGCGGCTTTCCACCTGACGCGAGAGCTGTGAAAGCGCGATGATGGGAACGTTGAGTTCCTTGCCCAGCGCCTTCAGGCCGGTGGTGATCTGGGTGATTTCCTGCACGCGGTTCTCGCCGCTTTTGCCGGAACCGGTCATCAGCTGGATATAATCCACCACAAGGCAATCAAGGCCGCGCTGGCGCTTGAGGCGGCGTGCACGGGCGGACAGCTGGGCGATGGAGATACCACCCGTCTGGTCGATATAAAGCGGCACTTTCTGCATCATCTGGCTGCACGCAACGAGCTTTTCAAAGTCGGCCTCGGTGATTTCACCACGGCGGATTTTGGATGACGACACTTCGGTCTGCTCGGAAATGATACGGGTCGCCAGCTGTTCGGACGACATTTCGAGCGAGTAGAACCCGACGACGCCACCGTTCTTGGCCTTGTAGGAACCGTCAGGCTGGATTTCCTGCTCGTAGGATGCGGCGATATTATAGGCGATGTTGGTGGCAAGTGAGGTCTTGCCCATGCCAGGACGTCCCGCAAGCACGATCAAGTCGGAACGCTGCAAGCCACCCATTCGGCCATCCAGCGAATGGATGCCGGTGGAGATGCCGGAGAGATTGCCGTCACGCTCGAAGGCTGCACCGGCCATGTCGATGGCGAGCGATACGGCGTCGTTGAAGGACTGGAAGCCGCCATCGTAACGACCGGTTTCGGCCAGCTCGAACAGGCGGCGCTCGGTGTCTTCGATCTGGCTTTGCGGCGGCATGTCCAGCGGCGCATCATAGGCGATGTTGACGACGTCTTCGCCGATCTGGATCAGCGCCCGACGCAGCGCCAGATCGTAAATGGCGCGGCCATAGTCTTCCGCGTTGATGATGGAGACGGCGTCCGACGCCAGGCGCGCGAGATATTGCGCAACCGTCATGTCGCCGATCTTGCCGTCTGCGGGCAGAAAGGTCTTGATGGTGACGGGGTTGGCCGTCTTGCCCATGCGGATGATATCGCCCGCCACTTCGAAAATCTTGCGGTGAAGCGGCTCGAACAGATGCACGGGCTTGAGGAAGTCGGAAACCCGGTAATAGGCATCGTTGTTGACGAGAATGGCACCCAGCAGCGCCTGTTCCGCTTCGATGTTGTTCGGGGCTTCGCGGTAGAGCGGTTCAGCAGCAGGGGCGGGGGTGATCTTTCTCACAGTGTCGTTCATGGTGTCTGTGATCTCCCTTGAGGCCGGTTTGAAGCCTTCGTTTCTTGCAAGTCTGCCGGTTTGAAGTGCGCGGCCCCCGCAGTCAAGGACAATGCGGCAACAGTGCCATGCAGGCTCGCCGGAACGGCGCTGGATGCTCCCACTGCCGATGTTGTCAACAGTAATCCACAGGCTCGGTCATGCGCGTCGCCGCGACGGAAACGAATCGGTTTCGGTCTGCCATGAGTGTAAGACATGGCTGCTATTTCAACAGAGCCACTTGCATATTTGTGGTCGTGAAAATAAATAGGAAAAATAGATAGCGTGCTAATTATAAGGGTTGATGACATTGTCGCGGGCAAGCGAAAAAGAACAGCTTTTCGATGAAATGGCTGCTTTCAACCGAAAGCTCCGGTCTTTCTTCGATGCGAGGGTGGCGGAGCAGGGGCTGACGCTTGCGCGCGCCAGAGCGCTTTTCGCGCTGTCTCGCCGTGGCCCTTTGACGCAAAAAGAGCTTGCTGAGGAACTGGAAATCGAAACGCCAACGCTCGTTCGCGTGCTGGACGCCATGGAGAAACAAAACCTCATCGAACGGCGTTCTGACGAGGCTGACCGGCGGGCAAAGCGCATACACATGACGCCAGATGGTGTAACAACATTCGAGGATGTGCATATGCAGGCGAAATGCATGCGCGCCGACATTGCCATCGATATTTCGACGGATGAGATCAGGTCCGCATTGGAGGTTGTTCGACGTCTGTCTGCCAATCTGCAAAACCTCGCAGGGGAAAAGGTGCAGCCGTGAGCAATGCCGTTTCAGACATGCGCGATCTGCCGGAGGAGGAAACTGCCAGACCAGCGGCAGTCGAACCCAGTGCTGCGCCCGCCCAGCCGCCGGAAAAATCATTTTTCATGAAGGTGCTCTATATCGCATCTGGCCTGTGTTTCTTCATAACCCAGGGCATGGGCATGAACATCGTCATGGCCAATATCTACCAGTTGCAGGGTGAGTTTTCAGCCACCGTGGCGGAGGTGGCGTGGATGTCGGCCGCCTACATGGCACCCTATGCCACGTTCTCCATCGCGCTGTTCAAGGTGCGCCAGCAATATGGCCTTCGGCCCTTTGCCGAAATCAGCATCATCATGTTCGTTTTTGCGTCCTGCCTCAATCTTTTCGTCACCGATCTGCATTCGGGCATCGTGGTGCGTTTCGTCAGCGGCATGGCGGCGGCACCGCTGTCTTCGCTCGGCTTCCTCTATATTCTCGAAGCCTTCCCCGTGCAGCGCAAGTTGACGCTCGGCCTCAGCATCGCGCTCACGGGCACGCTGCTGTCATCGCCCATTGCCCGCATCGTTTCCCCGTCCTTGCTTGAGATAGACGGCTGGCAGGCGCTGTACAGCATGGAAGTGGGGCTCGCGCTGGCGGTCCTTCCCATCATCTACCTTCTGCCGCTCACAGCGCCGCCGCGCGTCAAGGTCATAGAGCGCATCGATATCCTCAGCTATCTTCTGTTTGCCGGTGGCCTTGGCTGTCTTGCGGTGTTCCTGACGCTTGGGCGCTTCTACTGGTGGTTCGAGACGTGGTGGCTTGGCGTTTTGCTGGCGTCGTCGATCGCGCTTCTGACGCTGATGACCATCATCGAGCTGCCCCGTAAGAACCCGATGCTGGATCTGCGCTGGATATTTTCCCGCACCAACCTGCATATGATCACCATCCTGCTGATCTACCGCGCCGTGTCTTCGGAACAGGCCTCGACTGCGGTTGGTCTTTACCAGCAGCTCGGACTGTTGAACGATCAGACAATCAGCCTTTATGTGCTCATCATTCTGGCCACCGTTCTTGGCGGCGCGGCCTGTGCGATGTTGATGCTGACGAAATATGTGGAGACGGCCCATGTCATCGCCCTGTCGCTAATTGCGCTCGGCGCGTTCATGGATAGCAGCGCGACCAATCTCGTTAGGCCGGAACAGATGTATCTCAGTCAGGCGATGATTGCCTTCGGTGCTGCCATGTTCCTGCCGCCGGTCATGTCAAAGGGCTTTGGCGCCGCCTTGGCAAAGGGCGCGCCTTACCTCGTCAACTTCATCACCATCTTCCTGTTCACGCAGATCACAGGCTCCATGCTGACAACGGGTCTTCTCGGCTCCTTCGTCACCCTGCGGGAAAAATTCCACTCGAACATTCTGGTGGAAAGCATTCTGCTCCAGAACCCGCAGGTCGCGCAGCGTGTCAGCCAGCTATCGGCAGGCTACAGCCATGTCATCACCGATGCCGCATTGCTGAAGGCGGAAGGTGTGACGTTGCTGGGCGCGCAGGTGACGCGTGAGGCCTATATCCTGGCTTATAACGACACGTTCCTGCTGATTTCGGTTTGCGCCGCCGCTGCTCTTGTCATGCTTCTCCTTCATCTTGCATGGTTACGGATCAAGCCTTCGCTGAGAAGCGGAGATGACGTCGTGACCGCACCCCAATCCTGATTGTCCAGAGAAATCATATGCTGAAGAAAACGCTTACGCCTCTTACCCTCATCGTTCTCCTCGGCGGCGTCGCCGGTGTCGCGCTGGTGCTTTACGCATGGCGGCTGCCACCCTTTTCCAGTTCCGTGGAAATGACCGACAATGCCTATGTGCGCGGTTACGTCACCACGATGAGCCCGCAGGTCAGCGGGTATGTCGTCGATGTGCCGGTCAAGGATTATCAGGAGGTCAAGCAGGGCGATATTCTTGCCAAGGTCGATGACCGTATTTTCCGCCAGAAACTGGCGCAGGCCAATGCTTCACTCGACAGTCAGAAAGCGGCTTTCGATAATTCCCGCCAGCAGGAAATCGCCGCCAAAGCGAATATCGCATCGGGCGAAGCAGCCGTGGATGGAGCCCAGGCGTCTCTGAAACAGGCGCAACTCGCGGCAGATCGTCAGGATAGTCTTGTCCGCAGCGGGGCAGGCATCTCAAGCGTGCAGGAGGAGGCGCAGGCCAGCCTCGATAAGGCCCGTGCGGGTCTCTCACAGGCGAAGGCAGCGCTTGAGGTGGCACGGCAGGATTTGCAGACCATCATCATCAACCGTGGTTCCCTGCAGGCGGCGGTCGCCAATGCGGAGGCGGCTGTCGAGCTGGCGAAGATCGATCTGCAAAACACCGAGATTCACGCGCCCAAGGACGGCAAGCTGGGTGAAGTCGGTGTTCGCGTAGGCCAGTATGTCGCTGCCGGAACGCAGTTGATGGCGGTCGTGCCGCATGACATCTGGGTCGTTGCCAACTTCAAGGAAACGCAGCTCGCCGGAATGGAAGCGGGGCAGGCGGTTTCGATCTCCGTCGATGCCCTGCATCGCAAGAGGCTGAGTGGAAAGGTCGAGCGTTTTGCACCCGCTGCCGGATCCGAATTCGCCGTGATCAAGCCGGACAACGCAACCGGCAACTTCGTCAAGATTGCCCAGCGTCTTGGCGTGCGCATTTCCATCGACCCCGATCAGCCCTTGGCCGCAGAGCTGTCTCCGGGCATGTCGGTGGTGGTGCGGGTAGACAAAGGCAAGGCGCCGGAGAGTGCAAAGACCGCTGCGAAATAACGACTTCACCCTCCAAAAAATAAAATAAAAAAGTTTTCTCCACGGCGACTCAACCCATGCCTACACTCTCCCCACGTCCGCAGCCGCAATGTGTCGCGAAACATGTGTCGGAGGCGGAGGTTGATGTCTGGCTGTAGACGTGCAGGCGGGCATGGAGACTGGTGGACCATCCATTTCGATCCGGGGACCATTCACGGCTTCGGACCATCGAGGTGGCCAGGTTTCACCGAAGACTGCCAACAAAACTCAGGTCGGATCATCAACGATCTGGCCTGAGCAAGATTTCAGGGCCACGCAAATGCGGAAGCCAACGACAAACACCATACCAAAGGCATGTCCGCATTTGCGTATGTTCTTAGGGTCGAGGGGTAAGGCATACCACGGGCGCAGTGCGCCGCGTGAACGGGAAAGCGTGACCAACGTGGATTTCGTTTTCTCATGGAATTTTTTTCGCACAGCGGGTGTGGCTTACCCCCTCTGTCCTGCCGGACATCTCCCCCGCAAGGAGGGAGATTGGCTGGGCGGACTGACACCACTTAACTCTCGACGCGAGAGATGGCCGGAAGGTTGCCACGAGTCGATCTCCCCACCTGAGGGGGAGATGCCCGGCAGGGCAGAGGGGGTAGCCACACACTCCGAGCAGCCGACAAACCGCGGAGCTACGCCCACACACATCCCCCATAAAACGCAAAAACCCCGGATGTCGCCATCCGGGGTTTTGCTTTTGGACTAACGGGCTTGAAACGATTACTCGTCGTCGCCTTCATCGCGGTCTGCGTCTGGATCAAAGAAGTCTTCTGGACGAAGCGCGTCTTCGTCAACGCCGTAGATGGCGTCGGCAGATGTGAGGCTTTCGCCCTTTGCCTGACGCTCAGCTTCTTCAGCGGAACGAGCAACGTTCAGTTCGATCTGCAGCTCGACTTCGGCATGCAGGTGAAGCGTAACGTTGTGCAGACCGATGGTCTTGATTGGTGTGTTGAGCTCGACCTGGTTGCGACCGATGTTGAAGCCTTCGGCGCCGAGGATTTCAACAACGTCACGGGCAGCAACGGAGCCGTACATCTGGCCGGTTTCGCCAGCAGAACGGACAACGATGAAGCTCTTGCCGGCCAGTGCGTCGGCAACGGTCTGTGCTTCGGACTTGCGCTCGAGGTTACGCGCTTCAAGCGTTGCACGCTCGGATTCGAAACGGGTCTTGTTGGCAGCGTTGGCGCGAAGAGCCTTGCCGTGCGGCAGCAGGAAGTTACGTGCGTAGCCATCGCGAACCTTTACGGTTTCGCCCATCTGGCCAAGCTTGGCGATACGTTCGAGAAGAATGACTTCCATCTTCTTGATCCTTTCTAGTTTTCGGTTTCGTTATTGTTGTCGGTTTTCCGTGTCGGGGTGAGGGAGATCGTGCTGCGCACGTCGCTCAGGCCCAAGACGAGAATGATGAACAGCGGAAAGACGAAGATCGCTGAAATGTAGGAAAGCACCAGAACCGGCCAGCGCCAGTCCTTGCCCTTGGACTTGTGGTGCAGCGAGGCATAACCCGCCATCAGGAAGCCTGCGCCGAAGGTGCCGCAGATGACGGCGCCGATCATTGCCACGGTGCCGCCGACGAAGGTCATGACGATGCCGCCCAAAAAAATGAAGATCGCGTTGCGATGCATGCGCAGTGCCGCTGCAATGTCCTCACGCGGGCGAAGACCCTTGCCGAAGGAGCGCACCATGCGGCTGGCGAAATAGTAGGCCGCAAACAGCATGATGACCCAGAGACCGCCCTGGATCATCGGCAGCATCAGCACGAGCAGGACCTTGGTCTGCGCCAGCGCCGCAGCATCGGGTGTGAAACCGGCTTCGCGCGCCTGCACCGAGCTCATCATCACATCGACCAGCTGCGACACGAGATCCGGGCCGTAGCCGATCATCGTGCCGAGAATGATCACGGAAAGGGTGATGAGACCACACAGATGCAGGATGATGCCCGACAGCGGGTACCATGCCAGAAGGTCTTGGGGGCCGCCGAGTTCCGACGCCGGACGTGCCAGATTGGCAAGATGGGCAAGCCAGCCTGCAGGAACCAGCGTAAAGATCGAGATCGTCAGGGCAAAGACCGGTGAAACGGCGAGGGCACCGAGGAAAGCGGCAGACAAGATGGCAACGATGGCCGAAGCATTGCCCCAGCCGAAACCGGCGACGAGCACCGGCATCGCGGATGCCGCGTAGAGCAGGAAAGACATCGACGACTGTGCGGTTGCGCCGAGCGTGAGAAACGCTGCGCATATGCCGGCAAGAATGCCGGAGATCAGCACTGTCTGGTTCAGTTTTGGCACGTCGCTGTCCTGCTGGAATTCTGTAGCAGTTAGAGGATGGTCCTGTGTGAACCCGATCCCCAACATGGGATTTCATTTCAAGATCGATCCACGCCCAACGCGGAAGGATATCTGAGAGAAAACGAGGCCGCGCAGACGCGCAGCCTCGTGCAGTCACTTAGGTTAGAACGTAAGGCAGCAGGCCGAGGAAACGAGCGCGCTTGATCGCCTGGGCGAGTTCGCGCTGCTTCTTCTGCGAAACAGCTGTGATACGGGAAGGAACGATCTTGCCACGCTCGGAAATGTAGCGCTGCAGAAGACGGACGTCCTTGTAGTCAATTCTCGGAGCGTTTGCGCCGGAGAAAGGGCACGTCTTGCGACGGCGGTGGAAAGGACGACGTGCCTGGGAAGAGGATGCATCAGCCATAATCAATTCTCCTTATGCACGGTCTTCGCGCGGACGGCGCGGACGGTCTTCACGGTCGCCGAAGCCACCTTCGCGAGGCGGACGTGGACCACGATCGAAGCCGCCTTCACGCGGGCCACGGTCTGGACGGTCGCCATCACGGCGTGGACGGTCGTCGCGGTCGCGCTTCTGCATCATTGCAGATGGACCTTCTTCGTGCGCTTCAACAGCGATGGTCATGTAACGAAGAATGTCTTCGTTGATGCGCATCTGACGCTCGATTTCGTGGATAGCCGGTGCCGGAGCATCGATGTCCATCAGAGCGTAGTGAGCCTTGCGGTTCTTCTTGATGCGGTATGTCAGGGACTTCAGACCCCAGTTTTCGACGCGTCCGACCTTACCGCCGTACGATTCGATAACGCCCTTGTACTGCTCGACAAGTGCGTCAACCTGCTGGGCAGTGATATCCTGCCGGGCAAGGAAGATGTGTTCGTAAAGAGCCATTTAAGCTTTGCCTTTCTTGCGTTTCATTCATCACCCGGCAACGGCGCTAAGCCTCAACGACTGCTCCTGTTTGGCAAAAGCCAAGGGCAAGAAAAGCGTTGTTCGAGACGGTCGAGAGCGGAGACACGGGAGGCCGGAAACCTTATGGTCCTGCTGTTTCGTCGCCGAAACCAGCCCTCCGTTCAGCCACCAGCCAATTGGACCGGGTGTTGTGAACAGCGCGCTTATACGGATTTTTGACCGCAATGC
This sequence comes from Rhizobium skierniewicense, assembly GCF_014196515.1. Classification (GTDB taxonomy): domain Bacteria; phylum Pseudomonadota; class Alphaproteobacteria; order Rhizobiales; family Rhizobiaceae; genus Agrobacterium; species Agrobacterium skierniewicense. The sequence goes on from NZ_JACIDV010000014.1 coordinate 64,348, forward strand.
AAGGGCGCTACCCGAAAAAGCACGGTTTGCACCGTATCAGATCGGCATCGGATACTGCCGGTGAATATCGGCTATGCCCTTCAGGACGACATCCGAAAGCGTGAGATCGGCTGCTGCGATATTGATCTTCAGCTGCTCCATGGTCGTCGCACCGATGATGGAAGACGCCATGAAGGGGCGTGTCAGCGTAAACGCAATGGCCAGCTGTGACGGATCGATCCCATGCTCATAGGCCAGTTCCAGATAGGCCTTGACCGGCGCTTCCTGCAAGGGCTGCAAACGTCCACCGATATTGCCGTTGATCGAAGCACGCGAACCTTCAGGCCGGGCACCGCTCTGGTACTTGCCGCTCAAGATACCACCAGCCAGAGGTGAGTAGGCCAGAAGGCCGACGTCTTCGTGATGGGAGACTTCCGCCAGGTCCAGATCGAAAGGACGGTAGAGAAGATTATATTCGTTCTGGATGGAGACGACCCGTGGCAGACCCTTTGCCTCGGCAATCTCGATGAACTTCTGCGTGCCCCAGGCGCTTTCGTTGGAAAGGCCGATGGCGCGGATTTTACCCGCCTTGACCAGTTCGCCCAGCGTTTCCAGCTTTTCGGTGATTTCGGCAATCGTCTTGACCTTGTCCTGCGAGGACGCATCGAAGGTCCAGGAGGCACGGAACGCATAGCTCCCACGGTTCGGCCAATGGACCTGGTAGAGATCGATATAATCCGTCTTGAGCCGAGAAAGGCTGGTATCGACCGCTTCACGGATACCTGCCGCGTCAATGTCGCGGCCGCCCCGGATATAATCGCGTCCCGAACCGGCGACCTTGGTGGCCAGCACGACGTCCTTGCGTTTGCCGGTCTTCTGGAACCACGTGCCGATATACTCTTCGGTACGCCCCTGCGTTTCCGCAGACAGTGGCGTTGTCGGGTAAAGCTCGGCGGTATCGAAAAAATTCACGCCCTGCTCGATGGCGTAATCCATCTGCTCATGGGCTTCGGCTTCCGTGTTCTGGGTGCCCCATGTCATGGTACCGAGGCAGATTTCGGACACGGAAATATCCGTGCGACCCAATATATTCTGTTTCATGGAAAGATCCTGATGCTGTGTCTGACCGCTTGGGAGATGTGGTGGACACTAGCCGGGAATCTTCCAAGAGCAAGGAAAATCATTCCACAAACTCTTGGCTTCGACATCTTGAAGATCGCTCTGACGCTCAAGGGTAGTAATTTAGCTCTGACTATTGCAGAAAAGGAGATGCTTTTCCCTTTTTGCGCGCAGCCAACCCAATCAGTGCGCGTTTGAGATTTCGACCACGACATCAAAACGGAGGACCGTGAATGACAGATAACGCAGCAAGTGCGCCACCGGGAGTTCCTGACGATACGGCCATGCCCCCAGCGACCGGGCGATGGAAGCTGATCGGTCCCGGCATCGTGGCAGCCGCCACAGGGGTGGGAGCAGGCGACCTCGTCGCCACGCTGATTGCCGGCTCCCGATTCGGTTACGCGCTACTGTGGGCTGCCGTTCTCGGCTGTGTCGTGAAGATTGCGCTCGCCGAGGGGTCCGCGCGCTACCATCTGGCGACGGGGTCGACCATGCTCGAGGGCTGGAGATCCCTGGGCAAATGGACCAGCTGGTATTTCGGCATCTATATCATGGTCTGGGGGTTCGTTTACGGTGCGACGGCCATGAGCGCCACCGCGCTGCCGCTTGCCGTTTTCTTTCCGTCCGTGCCGCTGTGGATTTGGGCCGTGCTGACCGGGCTCTCCTGCGCCACTTTCGTGGCGTTCAACCGCTACGACGCATTCGAAGCGGTGATGAAGATCTTCATCGGCATCATGTTCGTTATCGTGATCGGCATCGCCATCATGGTGTCTCCGAATGTCGGCGAGGCCGTAACGGGGCTCATCCCCTCCGTGCCCCAAGGATCTGCTATCTACACGTTGGGTCTGATCGGCGGCGTGGGTGGCACCATCACCATGGCATCCTATGGTTACTGGGTGAATGCGAAGGGCTGGCGCACGCCCGCCTGGATGGGCGTGATGCGACTGGACAACCGCGTCGCCTATATCGTCACGGGCATGTTCGTTATTTCCATGCTCATCATCGGTGCCGAGCTGCTCTATGCCTCGCAGATCGCCCTTTCGAGCGGCGACCGGAGTCTTCTGGATCTCGACAGAGTGCTGGAGGAACGATTCGGCAGCACCATGTCCACCCTGTTTCTGATCGGCTTCTTCGCCACGGCGATTTCGTCGGTCCTTGGCGTCTGGCAGGGCGTGTCCATGCTGTTTGCGGATTTCGTGCGCGGCGTCAAAGGTGAAACCGGCTCTCGGGAAGGACTGGAGAAGACGCCCGCCTTCCGTTTCTATCTCTTCTGGCTGACCATACCGCCCATGGTGTTGCTGTTCCTGGGACGCCCCTTCCTGCTCGTCATTGTCTATGGCGCGCTGGGAGCCTTCTTCATGCCCTTTCTGGCGTTGACGCTGATCTGGCTGTTGAACTCCAGTCGCGTGCCGAAAGAGTGGCGCAGCGGCTGGGTTTCGAACGGCCTGTTGGGCATTTCGGCGTTGCTGTTCGTCGTTTTGTGCATCACTGAAGTCGTTGGCCTGTTTAGCCGCTAGGCCGCAAAAGACCGTTCTTGAGACGTGGACACATGTCACCTCCGCCCCTCAAAGCCTTGACTCTGCGGGGCGGAGTGTGAATGGAAGTTCCGATAGAGAAGAGAAGGGATGGATCCCATGGCTATTGCATTCACATTTCCGGGTCAGGGCAGCCAAGCTGTCGGCATGGGCAAGGACCTTGCAGAGACCTTTCCAGAGGCGCGGGCCGTCTTTGAAGAGGTTGATGAAGCGCTTGCCCAAAAGCTTTCGCACATCATGTGGAACGGACCGGAAGAGACGCTGACGCTGACGGCAAATGCCCAGCCTGCGCTGATGGCGGTTTCCGTCGCCGTCATGCGTGTGCTTGAAGCGCGCGGGCTGAAGCTGGCCGACAAGGTGTCCTATGTCGCCGGTCATTCACTGGGCGAATATTCGGCGCTGTGCGCTGCCGGTACGTTCTCGCTGTCCGATACGGCCCGTCTTTTGCGCATCCGTGGCAATGCCATGCAGGCCGCCGTGCCTGCGGGTGAGGGTGCCATGGCTGCGATCATCGGCCTGGAGCATAGCGATGTGGCGACGATCTGCGAGGAAGCGGCAGTTGGCAGCGTCTGCCAGATCGCCAATGACAATGGCGGCGGCCAGCTGGTCATTTCCGGTGGTAAGCCGGCGGTCGAAAAGGCTGCGCGTCTCGCGACTGAAAAAGGCGCCAAGCGCGCGTTGATGCTCTCGGTATCGGCGCCTTTCCACTCCGCATTGATGGCACCTGCGGCAGACATCATGCACGAGGCGCTGGCAGGGGTGCAGAAAAACCCGCCGGTCGTGCCGTTGATCGCCAATGTTGTCGCGGCTCCTGTTTCGGACGCCGAGGAAATCGCACGTCTGTTGGTCGAGCAGGTCACGGGTCAGGTTCGCTGGCGCGAAACCGTGGAATGGTTTGCTGCAAACGATGTGACGACGCTCTATGAAATCGGCTCGGGCAAGGTTCTGACGGGTCTTGCCCGCCGCATCGACAAGACGGTGAACGGTATTGCCGTCAACACGCCCGCCGATATCGACGCAGTGCTCGAAACCCTCATCGGCTGAGTTCAAGAGATATAGCAAAGGATGAACACCATGTTTGATCTGACCGGCCGCAAGGCCCTCGTCACCGGTGCGACCGGTGGTATTGGTGAAGAAATCGCCCGCACGCTGCACGCTCAGGGCGCCATCGTCGGCCTGCACGGAACCCGTGTCGAAAAGCTTGAGGCGCTGGCCGCCGAATTGGGCGACCGCGTCCAGATTTTTCCGGCCAACCTCTCCGACCGCGCCGACGTCAAGGCACTGGGCGAAAAGGCAGAAGCCGAGCTTGGGGGCGTCGATATTCTTGTCAACAATGCGGGCATCACCAAGGACGGTCTGTTCGTTCGCATGAGCGACGAGGACTGGGACACTGTGCTTGAGGTCAATCTGACCTCGACATTTCGCCTGACGCGGGAACTGACACATCCGATGATGCGTCGCCGTTTTGGCCGCATCATCAACATCACCTCCATCGTCGGCGTAACGGGTAACCCGGGCCAGGCGAATTATTGCGCCTCCAAGGCAGGCATGATTGGTTTTTCCAAGTCGCTGGCGCAGGAAATCGCGAGCCGGAATGTGACGGTAAACTGTGTGGCTCCGGGTTTCATCGAAAGCGCGATGACGGGAAAACTGAACGACAAGCAGAAAGATTCGATCATGGGTGCTATTCCCATGAAGCGTATGGGTACGGCGACGGAAATCGCATCTGCCGTTCTTTACCTTGCGTCCAATGAAGCCAGCTACATGACAGGACAGACCTTACATGTTAACGGCGGTATGGCGATGATTTGATAAGCGTCCCGCGCAGGGCGGCGTGGGAAAAATGCCTGTAGAGCAAGATGGTTAGCACTATTTTAAGGCTTTTTTCCCGCAGGAAACCGTGTTAAGCGGGCGGAGACTGTGAACAGTCGTCCCGGAAATTAAAGTGACCGTTGCGATTTATTGCCGCGATGTTTAGCTTGAGACGGGTTGAACGGGTTTGCCCAGGGCGTCTGTTTTAGAGGGCGCCTGGGGGTTTTAACAGGGCAGGGTGTCTGTGAAGACATTCCTTTCAAAATAAAGGTCGAGGAAACCGACATGAGCGATATCGCAGAACGCGTAAAGAAAATTGTAGTTGATCATCTTGGCGTTGACGCCGAAAAAGTCGTTGAGGGCGCTAGCTTCATCGACGATCTGGGCGCTGACTCGCTCGACACCGTTGAACTGGTTATGGCGTTTGAAGAAGAATTCGGCGTTGAAATCCCGGACGACGCAGCTGACTCGATCCTCACGGTCGGCGACGCTGTCAAGTTCATCGAAAAGGCTCAGGCTTAATCGCCTGACCAACTGAGGGAAGGCCTTTGCCTTCCCCATATGGCCCGGCCTGTCCGGGCCACTATTTTATCGTGCAGCACTCGACATTTGGCGGGTGCTGCACGATGCATGAGGCAACAGGCTTCCAACAGACGCCAAGAGTTGCTTTAATAGGTGTAGTCGACGCATCCGCTTTTTCGAAATCGCTTCCGATTTTCAGGCCGATGCGCTGGGGATGACAGGGATTTGGGCGGAGCATTGGCGATGAGACGTGTCGTTATCACCGGTACCGGCATGGTATCTCCTCTAGGCTGCGGAACGGAAGTGACGTGGGAACGGCTCTTGGCCGGACACAACGGCGCCCGTCTCGTGACGGAGTTCGAGGTCGAAGACCTCCCCGCCAAAATCGCCTGCCGCATTCCTGTCGGTGATGGTTCCAACGGAACCTTCAATGCCGACGATTGGATGGAGCCCAAGGAACAGCGCAAGGTCGACCCCTTTATCGTCTATGGTATGGCCGCAGCCGAAATGGCGCTGAACGACGCTGGCTGGCATCCGATGACGGGTACTGACGAAGACCAGATCATGACCGGCGTGCTGATCGGCTCCGGTATCGGCGGTCTGGAAGGTATCGTCGAAGCTGGTTATACGCTGCGCGACAAAGGCCCGCGCCGCATCTCACCTTTTTTCATTCCCGGTCGTCTGATCAATCTCATTTCCGGCCAGGTTTCCATCCGCCACAAGCTGCGCGGTCCGAACCACTCCGTTGTGACTGCCTGCTCGACAGGCGCGCATGCGATCGGCGATGCAGCCCGCCTGATCATGCTCGGCGACGCCGATGTGATGGTGGCCGGTGGCGCAGAATCGCCCGTGTGCCGTATTTCGCTTGCTGGTTTCGCGGCCTGCAAGGCGCTTTCCACGCAGCACAATGACGACCCGCAAAAGGCTTCACGCCCCTATGACAAGGACCGCGATGGCTTTGTCATGGGTGAGGGTGCCGGTATCGTCGTTCTCGAAGAGTTGGAGCACGCCAGGGCGCGCGGCGCAAAGATCTACGCCGAAGTCGTGGGTTATGGCCTGTCGGGCGATGCGTTCCACATTACAGCGCCGTCGGAAGACGGCGAGGGTGCTTACCGCTGCATGACGATGGCATTGAAGCGCGCGGGGCTGGCACCTGCCGACGTCGATTATATCAATGCCCACGGCACATCGACCATGGCCGACACCATCGAACTCGGCGCGGTGGAACGTCTCGTGGGGAATGCGGCGTCTAAGATCTCCATGTCGTCGACCAAGTCCGCCACGGGTCACCTTCTAGGGGCCGCCGGTGCAATCGAAGCGATCTTCGCGACGCTTGCAATCCGCGACAATATTGTCCCTCCGACGCTCAACCTCGACAATCCCGAAGTCGAGACGGCGATCGATCTGGTTCCGCACACGGCGCGCAAGCGTCAGGTTGACGTCGCCCTGTCGAATTCGTTCGGTTTCGGCGGCACCAACGCATCCCTGGTGCTGCGTCGTTTCGAAGACTGAGTGTGACGGCTCTTGCCGTTGAGCGCAGAATCGCAGAAAAACCTCTCTCCTCCCGGTCTCACAGCCGGGATTTCCACCTACGTTGCCTCTTCGGGCAGCTTTCGAGAGCGGAAACACTGATATCTTTGTAAACGAAGATGTGTAGAACGTTTCCCTGTCTACCGAGTGCAGAATAGCCTGCCGAACCTGTTTTTGCCGCATTGCCTGCTCAATAAGCCGTTGTAATGCCGAACTGAAAAGGACCGCCGGTGAGCGATACGAGAGAGAACAATCAGGCCCCGCAAGGACGTGAAGGCTCAACCGAGAGCAAGGGCGGCCCGATCATTCCAAAATCTCCAACAGAGGCTTTGAGACCTGAAAAGGTTCCGTTGCCGCCCAAGCGCTCCCGTAAGGCCCATAGCCAACTGGTCATCTTCCTCAATTTCCTGATGACGTTGACCGTCGCAGTCTGCATCATTGGCGTCGCGGCTTTCTACTACATGCTCAATTCGTTTCACGAGCCGGGTCCGCTTGAGACGAATACGACGATTACGGTCCGCAACGGCGCCGGGCTTGCGGAAATCGCCAGCAATCTGGAGCGAAGTGGCGCTATTTCCAACGCTCGCATTTTCCGCCTCATGGCCGATAAATATCTGGCGGGTGGCGGGACGCCGAAGCCTGGCGAATATGAAATCAAGGCCCGCACCTCCATGAAAGACATTCTCGGTCTTCTGGAGTCCGGCAAGTCCATTTTCTACACGATCACGATGCCGGAAGGTCTGACGGTCAAGCAGATGTTCGCACGCCTTGCCAGCGAACCCGTGCTGGAGGGTGATCTACCCGCCCAACTGCCACCGGAAGGGTCCTTGCGTCCCGACACCTATCCCTTTACGCGCGGCACCAAACGCGAGGAGGTTGTCAGCCAGATGCGCGCAGCACAATCGCGTCTCGTGCAGGCGATTTGGGAACGGCGCGATCCGGATCTGCCGATCAAGACGATCGAAGAGTTCGTCACACTGGCGTCGATCGTGGAAAAGGAAACCGGCAAGGATGACGAGCGCGGCCACGTCGCCTCTGTCTTCTACAATCGCATGAAAAAGAATATGCGTCTTCAATCCGATCCGACGATCATCTACGGATTGTTCGGTGGCGAGGGTAAGCCTTCCGACAGGCCGATCTACCAATCGGATTTGCAAAAGGAAACACCGTTCAACACCTACATCATCCGTGGTCTGCCACCGCAGCCGATTGCCAATCCGGGCCGGGCGGCACTGGAAGCGACGGCCAACCCCTGGCGAACTGATGACCTCTATTTCGTGGCCGATGGCACGGGTGGGCATACGTTTGCCAAGACACTGGACGACCATAACAACAATGTTCGCCGCTGGCGCAAGATCGAAGCGGAACGGGCTGCTGCAGGTGGCACACCGGAAGGGGTGGTGGATGGCCAGCCCGCCGGCTCGCAGGCCGAAAGGCCAGCCAACAATTGAGGTCATACGCCATTGCTGCCCTAGAGGTGGCAATGGTCGTTTGAGGGGGACATCGATGACATTGCAATCCATGACAGGCTTTGCACGCAGCGAAGGCTCGTGCGGGCGCTATCGCTGGGCTTGGGAGCTTCGCTCCGTCAACGGCAAGGGGCTTGATCTCCGTCTGCGGCTGCCAACCGGACTGGAAGCACTCGAAACAGAGTTGCGGGACATCGCGGCGAAAAGCCTGTCCCGCGGCAACATCCAGGCAGGCCTCAGCCTATCCGCCACCGAGGCGAAGCAGGAAGCGGTCATCAACCGCGATGCGCTGGATGCCGTTCTGGCACTGAAGCACGATCTGGGAGCTCTTGTCAGCGATGCGCCGTTGAGCCTCGACACATTGCTGTCCATTCGCGGACTTGTGGAATTCAAAGAGCCCGAGGAAAGTCCGGATGCGCAGCAGGCGCGAAATCTGGATATTGTGACTGGCTTCGCGTCGGCGGTCTCGGCCCTTGCCGCCATGCGGGCGCGAGAGGGGGCGTCGCTGTTTGCCGTTTTGTCCGGCCATATCGACAAAATCGAGCAACTGACCAAAATCATCGAGGCTGATCCATCGCGTCAGCCCGAGCAGATTCGCGCGCGCCTTGCTGCCCAGATTGCGCTGATTGGTGATGGCAGCGGTCTGGACCGTGACCGCGTCCATGCCGAAGCGGTTCTGCTCGCCACCAAGGCCGATTTGCGGGAAGAGATCGACCGGTTGATCGGCCATGTCGCTGCGTCGAGGGAGCTGTTGAGCAGCGGCGTGCCGGTGGGACGCAAGCTCGACTTTCTTGCACAGGAATTTAACCGGGAGTCGAATACAATCTGTTCCAAATCCAACGCCAGTGCTGTAACCGCTGCTGGTATCGAATTGAAAGTCGTGATCGATCAATTCCGCGAACAGGTCCAAAATCTGGAGTAGACCCCATGGCGTCCGCCAGCATTCCTCCCGTCCATATTGCCCGTAGAGGCCTGATGCTGGTCATTTCATCGCCATCGGGTGCCGGCAAATCCACGATTGCCCGCAATCTGCTGGAAAAGGACAAGAATATCAGCCTGTCCGTCAGCGTCACGACGCGCGCGCGACGCCAGAGTGAGATCGACGGCATCCACTACGAGTTCATCTCAAAGCGTGATTTCGAGCGCATGCGTGATGGCGAAGAGTTGTTGGAATGGGCCGAGGTGCACGGTAATTTCTACGGGACCCCGCGCGAGCCTGTCGAAGCTGCGATGGCGGAAGGCAAGGATATGCTGTTCGACATCGACTGGCAGGGTGCCGAACAGCTCCAGGACAAGATGAAGGCTGACGTCGTCTCCATCTTCATCCTGCCGCCGACCATGACGGAACTGCAGTCGCGCCTGCATCGTCGTGCCGAAGATACGGAAGAGGTCATTCAGACCCGCCTTGCCAATTCGCGTTCGGAAATCGAGCACTGGCGCGACTATGACTACGTCATCCTCAACGACGATCTCCAGGCTGCATTCGAAGCCATCGAAGCCATTGTCAAAGCCGAACGCGTTCGCCGCGACCGCCGCCATGGCATGTTCGATTTCGTCAGAGCCTTGCTGGAAGAAGTCCCGGCCTCGCCGGTGCGGTAATCATCGCGGGTCTAAGGTCGAGACGCTCTAACGTGTATCGCCAAGCATATTCGCCAACCGGACGAATTCCTCGACAGACAATGTCTCAGCCCTTCGTGTTGGGTCTATTCCGGCCTTTTCCAGAAGCGCTTCTCCACCGATCGATTTGACGCTCTGGCGCAGCATTTTGCGGCGCTGCCCAAACGCGGCTTCAGTGACCTTTTCGAGATTGGCGACATCGCAGGAGAAAGGCTTGTCCCTCGGGAGCAGATGGACAACGGTCGATGTCACCTTCGGTGGCGGGCTGAAAGCCTGGGGCGGAACGTCGAACGCCATTTCTGGCACGGTGCGCCAACCGGCGAGAACACCAAGGCGACCGTAGTGGTTGTCGCCATCTTCCGCGACGATGCGCTGGCCGACTTCCTTCTGAAACATCAGCGTCAGCGACAACCAGAAGGGTGGCCAGTTCCTCGGCAAAAGCCAGTTGATCAGCAATTGCGTGCCGACATTGTAGGGAAGGTTGGCGATGACGCGAACGGGCTCACCTTTCGGCACCAGGGTCTCGAAATCCACCTTGAGCGCATCGCCCTCGATCACGTCGAGGCGGCCGGGATAATGATCGGAGATTTCCGCCAGAGCGGGCAGGCAACGGCTATCACGCTCGACAGCGATGACCTTCTTGGCGCCCAATGAGAGAATGGCACGCGTCAGACCACCGGGTCCGGGGCCAACTTCGAAGACGGTGACGCCATCCAGAGGGCCGGCTGTGCGCGCGATCTTCTGGGTCAGATTGAGATCGAGCAGAAAGTTCTGTCCCAGTGATTTCTTCGCATCGAGCCCGTGGCGCTGGATGACGTCGCGCAGAGGCGGTAGCCCATCAATGGCTGCCATTATGTGCTGGCCTGACGCGCCACGATGTCGGCTGCCATCTTCAATGCCGCCACGAGACTTGATTCGTCGGCAATGCCCTGTCCGGCGATCCCGAAGGCTGTGCCGTGATCGGGCGAGGTGCGGATGAAGGGAAGGCCCAGCGTGACATTGACCGAATCGTCGAAGCCAAGTGCCTTGGCCGGGATCAAGGCCTGATCGTGATACATGCAGATCGCCACGTCGTAGCGCGCGCGGGCCGCAGCGTGAAACATCGTATCGGCGGGCAAAGGGCCGAAGGCGTCGATACCGTCCTTTCGAAGCTGAGCGGTCGCAGGGTGGATGATGGCGCGATCTTCAAGACCGATGGTGCCGTCTTCGCCCGCATGTGGGTTTAATCCCGCCACCGCAAGGCGAGGGGCTTCGATGCCGAATTTTTCTTTGAGACCGGCAGCCACGATATGGCAGGTATCGATGATCAACGCTTCACTCAACGCCCCGGCCACGTCGCTCAGGGGAATATGAATGGTGACCGGCACGACGCGAAGCTTTGGACCCGCGATCATCATCACAGGCGTTACGACCTGGCCCATGAGCTTGAATGCCAGTTCGGCCAGAAACTCCGTATGTCCGGGAAAACCAAAACCGGCTTCGTACAACACCGATTTTGCGATTGGGTTCGTCACGACCGCTGACGTGCGCTTTTCAACGGTCAGAGCAACAGCTGTTTCGATGGATTTGATTGTGGCGAGTGCTGTGCCAACATGCGGCTGCCCGATCTGCACCTCGAAACCGACAGGGATGGGAAGCACCGGCAGCGCTGTCGAAAACAACGATGGCGCCTGCTCGGGCTCGCAGGCCTGAACATGGATATCATGGCCAAGCAAATGCGCGCGCGCTGCAATGACATCCGGATCGCCGACGAGGATAAAGGGCGGCAAGCCAAGCTCATGACGCTTTACCCAGGCGCCGACTGTGATGTCGGGACCAATTCCGGCGGGGTCGCCCTGAGTCAGTGCGATAGGCAGGTTAGACAGTGTCACAAAGTCTGCTTTCACATCAGGTGCTGGTAATCTGGGCTTTCTTACGCAGATCTTCCAGGTACTTCTTTTCGTTGGGATTTTCACCCTTGTCGGCCTTGGCCAGGTCTTCGGCGCGGAAAACGACCTCAGCGGCATAGTCATCCGACACCTGCTGCTTCTTGCAGACCGCCAGATACTCCACGCCTTTTTCTGTCACACGCGTCCCCGTGGTGCCACCCTCAGGTGTTTTCTCGACAAGTTCTTTCCAGTCGGTCGGCAGTTCCGGTTCCAGCATGCGGCCAAGATCCTTGATCGATACGTCGAGCATGGTCGCTGCAAAAGTCTTGGCCTGCTCGCAACCGGGATACCGTTTACGAGAGGCTTCTGCCTCGGACTTGCGCTTGCCCGTAATGGCATTCCGCTTGGCTTCCGGTATGACGAATATGATCTGCTGCAGGAAATATTCTGACGTGACGGGCTTTTGACCCTTTTCTTTCAGGCGCGTGACGAAGTCCTGCGTCGACATTTTGTTGCGACCGCCATAACGCGCATTAACGAGGCGTGGCCAGCTCATCTGAACGGCGATGTAGGCTTTGAAGTGCTCGGCGCCAACACCCGCCTGTGCCAGAACCTTGGTCAACTGGTCCGTCGTCATCTTGTTCGTTGATGCAAACCGCGCGAATGACGCATCGACATCCGACGTGCTGACGGACATCTTCACGCGCGCAATCTCTTCACGCTTCAGCGCTTCGTCGATCAGCTGTTCGCGCGCCTTCTCCTGAAGGTTTCCAGACTGGCGCTGCAATTTGAGGAAGGCCGTACGGCGCGCAATATCGTCACTGGTGATCGGCGTTTTGTTGACAACGACCCGGACTGCGCTTTCGGCGAAGGCCTGATGCGCCGGTAACGCAATGACCATGGGAACTGCGAAAATCGCAAAGGCGAATGCTACGCTGCGCAATGCCGTCTTTCCGAGTTTCATCCTGTTCTCTCCCTGTCGACTTGTCGGTGAGCAATGCCACGACTGTGTTTTTCTAAACATCTCGAATATCGGATGAAGCGGATCAAGCCGCTCGTCAACCGAAAAACTGAATTTTGTTGCAGTTTTGCCGTGAGTGCAGACGTTCACATCATTGATATGGTTGGAACGGCAATCATCACGTGCCTTAGACATTGACGATATGTTGCGGCAAAACGGTGGCGTGTTGGGGAAACACGCATTCACACATGCGGAAAAACAAAAGCGGCGAGGATTTCACCTCGCCGCCGCTCAACTCTTTAATTCGGTTTCCAACCCAGGTCCGCTTCGCCCCAGCTGGCATCGGCTGTCCCGACAGCGATATCGCCCAGCGTTCTGAACGCCAGTCGGGCGTTGACGGACCAGTCGTTCGCATCTTCGCGGACCGACTGCAGATTTCCCTTGTCAGAGAAGCTGACGGCAAAGATGGTGCATTCGTCCTGATATTGAATGCCGATCCGGCGTTCGCTGGTGAACTTGTTGTTCAGATCATAATTGATGGCACCGAACAGAGACCAGTTGTCATTCATGCGCAGCTTGCCGGAAGCCTGGATGATGTCACGTTTTCTGTCGTAGCCATAGTCAGGCTGTGCCTCGACCTGCGTGTAGCTCACGGTGCCGGAAACGCGGCTGTTTGTATAACTCACGCCCGTTTCAGACCGATTGACTTCCAGATTGTCCTTGTCGAAGCGTAAGCTGGACGAGAGCGAAAGGCCGATAGGAGCGTCGATCGCGGCCATCGCCACGTAGTCGGAACGGTCCGTTTCCAGACCCGAATTCGCACCGACATTCACAAGGTCGTTCTGGGCGAACGAGTTTTGGCCTGCCAGATGGAACGACTGACCGGCGACGGCACGAATACCATAACCATTGTCGAAGGTACCGGTGTAACGAATGCCGATATTGGCGCGCGTTCCGCCTTCGATGCGGTCGAAGCCCGAGAATTTGTCACGCTCGAAAAGGTTCGTGGCGTCAAAGACAAAGGCCTGGGAATCTTCGTTCGGAAGTTCGCCAGCATAGCCTTCATTCGGACGAACAAAGATTTGCGCGATTGGCTCGATGACGTGATTGCTGTGAAGCGCGGTGAACAGAATGGGGTAGCGGGCCTCAAGGCCAAGCGTTGCCATTCCGCGCATGCTGGCATCGTCATTGATGGTGCCATCATAGTTCAACGAGGTGCCGAAGCTGTTCGCAGACATATCGGTCCACAATGCGTCTCCGCGTGCAGCCAGAAGGGGTGTCAGGAGCAAACCGCTGTCGAAGGTAAAGGTGCGCTTCCATTCCGCTTCCGTCGATAGACGCGTGTAGCTGCCCTCCATGCCATTGTAGCGAATCGAGTCGCCCAAAGCGTAGGCGTCCTGTTTTTCTCGCGTCAGGCTCGTGAAGTTGGTCGTCAGCGAAAGCTCTCCGCCATAGACCGGATCTGGCAGAAAATACCGGTAGTCCACCGCAGGATGAACGATGGCCTGCTTGCGCTCTTCCGATTCCGAAAGGTCGTTGTCCTGAACGTTGAAGTAGTAGGCCTTCGCTTCGAAACGGTTCCGATCCCCGACACCTTCCAGGTATATCTGATTGGTCTGGGTACCGCCGTTGTAACCTTTCAGCCCGTAAGTGCGCGAAAAGTTGTTGTCGGTCTGGACCATCGCATCCCAGCCAAACGTCCAGCGCGGATTGATGGTGAAGTCACCCTTCGAGGCGATCATCGCGCGCGTATCGTTTTCCGCGTCGGTCGTGTTGGGATCGAAGTCCTCAGGGTTGCTCTGGTTGATACCAGCCACGCGCAATTCGTGCGATCCACGCTCGAACTTCTGGCGGATCTCGCCTTCCAGCAGCAGACCCTGCGAGGTGTAGTAGGTTGGCGTGATGGTCGCGTCCGCGGTATCGGACAGCACCTGGAAGTAGGGGACGCTGACACCAAAGCCGAGATTGTCCGTGACGCTCATGCGAGGGAACAAAAACCCGGACTTACGCTTTACTGTATTGTCAGGGACAGTAATGAAAGGAAGATAGGCAATAGGTTTGCCGAAAAGTTCGAAACGAGCCTTCTCCAGACGTATCGTCTGCTTCTTGCCATCCTGAATGACGCGCTGCGCCTTAACCTGCCACAGCGGCGCCTTTCCAGGGCGCTCGGTGCAGGGAAGGCAAGCCGTGTAGACGCCATTGTTCAACACCATGACGTCTTGCGAGAGCCGCTCGGCACTTTCGCCGACGACGCGGGTGTTGTCGGGCGTTTCGACCCGAAGTGCGTTGACGAACCCCTGGCCGAAATCGTCGGTCACATCAAGCTCGTCGGCATAGATGCGGCTACCGTTCGGTTCGATCAGCTCGATGTTGCCGCGTGCAAGCACGCGGCCTGTCGATTGATTGTATTCGACACGCTGGGCCACCATTCGGTAGCCGGTATAATTCAGACGCACACCACCGGTCGCGACCACGCGTTCTGAATCTTTATTATACGTCAGTTCGTTCGCTGTAAGCAGGAGTTTTGATTGGTCCTGAGGGTCGCCAACGATGACACCGTCTTGAGCATAAACGCTCGAAGCGGTTGCAACATATGCGCACACAGCAGCACCAGTCAGAAGGGCTGTCGAAAGCCGTCTGATATTCCCGCGGTCAAATACCGCCACTAGCCGTCCTCCTGATGAAGCAGAATAGTCGCCCCCAATGCCAACGCTACGACGACTGGAACCCAGACCGCAACGAAGGGAGGAACAACACCGCTACTCCCGAATGCCCTTACGAGCACGGTTACTACATAAAGCACGAAGCCGGAAACGATTCCACCCAGAATCACTGAGCGGGATTGTGCAAACCGGCTGAACTTTAATGAAACAGTCGCGGCGATCAAGGTCATCGCCACGAGAAGAAAAGGCATGGACAACAGGAAGTGGTACTGTGTCTCCAGCGCTTTCGAAGAAATACCGAAGGACTGAGCGACGTCTATCTTGTGAGAAAGATCAAAGAAAGCAACGGTTTCGGGCTGTGTCAGGCGTTCCTGAACGAATTCCTGTCTCAGATTGGTACTGATCCGCGTGGACGCTTCCCGGGTTGGAACATGACCCGGTCTGATCTCTGCGACGTTGTTAAGAAGCCAGTAACCATCTTCCAACTTAGCCGACTGTGCGTCCTGGCGCAGAAGGATATTCCCATTCTGGTCGAGGTGCACTAGCACCACATCCTTGAGAAGGGTACCGTTTTCTTCAAAGCTCTTGGCGCCAATGATCGTGTCTTGTCCGCCGCTGCTTTGGCGCAGCCATGGCAAAACCTGCTGCTCGCGAGACGGACCACCCTCATTACGCCATCCCGCTTCGACGGAAAGCGATTTGCTTTCACCCCAGGCAGCAATGGGGTTGAGGACCAGGATGGACAGGACACCAAGAAGAATGGCACCGCCCACGAATGGCAAAATGAACTGCCAGGCCGAGATCCCGGCTGCCCGCGTGACAACCAACTCGTAGCGACGATTGAGCGAGATCAGTGTGGTCATGCCCACGAAAAGGGCGATGAAGGGAACCGTCTGTTGAAGAATGAGCGGGAGGCGCAGCGCCGTCAGGCCCAGAGCCGCGGGTACGGAATATCCCGGCAGGCCAGACATGCGTCGGGCCGTCTCGCTGAAGTCGGCAAGAAAGATAATGGCCGATACGCCCAGCAGGAACCAGAAGGTTGTCATCGCGTAACGTCGCAGAAAATAACGGGAGAGAGTTCCAAACATCATGCGCCTTGACCTCCCGAACCGGAAGCTTTGGATGATAACGAACGCTTCTGCAGGTTATGAACAGCATTGCTGAAAGCACGGGGCATGCGCAGTTTTTGGCCGGTCATCAAAAGGAAGGCCGCTATACCGCCGCTTACCACCGGCACGGCATAAACCAGCGGAATGAAGGCAGCACTCTGCTTGACCTGATTGGTGAAGTAAAAACCGAGCCAGCGGAGCATGAATGCTGTGAGGAGCGCCGCAACCATCGGATGCAGACGCGCCTCCCGGTGAGAGCGTGCATCAGCGGCAACCACAAGCGAAATCAGCGCGAAAACGAACGGGAACATCCAGTCCACGAGACGTCTATGCAGTTCCGACTGAAAACCGCCCGGCGCTTTTTTGTAGCTTTCCACCGTCTCATCTGGCGAGAGCAGGAAAGCCAGGCTCGCATCGCTTGAAGAGATTGAGGGCTCGTTGTTGTCTTTTTCGGACATTGTCGAGAGGTCGAAAGCGTAGGACAGGAATTTGACAACGGAGACTTTTCCATCCGGCGTCTTTTGCTGCACTTCGCCATCCCGCATGGTCAAGGACGTGCCGCCTTCATCGATCATGCCTTCCTTGGCATAATAGATGAGGTCGTAATTGGGGTCGCGACGGTCAGCGACGAACAGGCCGCGCAGAATACGCCCCTGACGTTCGCCGATCTGCACGTAGAGGCCGTCCTGAATCGTACGGAACGTCTTTTCTTCGATAACCGAGGATAAAAGGTCTGCGTAGGCAGCGGCAACCATCTGTCGTGCTGCGGTCCGGGCGGGTGGTTCGGCAAAATTCGTGATTCCGAACGAGACGAGGCTAAGGACCGTGCCGAGAATCAGGATGGGCTTGCAAATGATCCAGCGTGAAGCGCCCGATGCATCGATAATGGCCAATTCCGAGTCGGTGTTCATTGCCGTCAGCGTCTGCGTAATGGCGATGACCAGCGCAAACGGAAGGACGACGGGAATGAGCGTTGGCAACAACATCGTCGCCAAAGTAATGAAAGAGCCCATGGACTGGCCGGTATCCGTGACGAGATTGATTCGCTGAAGAACCTGAATCGTCCAGATGATGGCTAGAACAGGCAGTAGCGCGACCAGAAACATCTGCGTCGTGCGTCGCAATATGTATCGTTCAAGAAGCGTCATTCAGTCCCTGATGCCGTAATCGCAATGCATGTTCCCCCCGCGGGAACTGCTCTTATCTAGCTGTAACAATCGCGGATGGCGACTCCGCACCGCACACAAATCTGTCTTGTGCGATAATTTTTCTGCAGCCTGTGTCTTTTTGTTAAGGGCGATTTTTGCTGTCCTTCCATGAGTGATTCACAAAATTGACACCACACAGGCCGATTGCAGGGTTGCGCTGACGCCGTAAAAGGCCATGATCCGGCGTTTCCTGAAATACACTGATGAGCGAGAAGATGTCCGCCAAATTCGATATATCCTTTGCCAATTCCGCTTCCCTTGAAAATGCCAGCGCTGTTCTGCTGCAGGTATCGGGCGAAAATGCGCCCGCTGGCCAGGCGCAGGTCGATCCTGCCGGCGTCCTTGTGAAAGCTGCCAAAGTTTCCGGTTTCGCCGCCAAGGCGATGAGCGTTCTGGACGTACTGGCGCCGCAGGGGTCCGAAGCCGACAGAATCGTCGTCATCGGGCTCGGTAAGCCGGCCAAGCTGACGGCGCATGACTGGCTGCGCGCCGGTGGAACGGCTGCTGCGCAGTTCAAGAAGGCCGAAAAGGTCGTCATCCATCTGGACGCGATGGGCATCGAAGTCGATGGCAAGGCGGCAGCCGACTTCGCGCTGGGCCTTCTGTTGCGCGCCTATAGCTTCGATACCTACAAGACGAAAAAGAAGTCCGACGACGACAAGACGCCGAAAAGCGTCGACGTCACCATCGTGACGGCGGTTCATGATGACGCGAAAAAGGCGTTTGAGACAGCCGAAGCCGAAGCCCAGGGCGTTATTCTGGCGCGTGACCTCGTCAACCTGCCGCCAAACGTTCTTGGTCCGGTGGAATTTGCCGAAAAGGCGGAAGAGTTGAAGAAGCTCGGCGTCGAGGTTGAAATCCTTGGCGAAAAGGAAATGAAGAAGCTGGGCATGGGGGCGCTTCTGGGCGTCGCCCAAGGGTCCGTCCGCCCGCCACGCCTCGCCATCATGCAGTGGAAGGGCGGCGCCAAGAAAGATGAGCCGATTGCCTTTGTCGGCAAGGGCGTGGTTTTCGACACGGGCGGCATTTCGCTGAAGCCCGGTGCGGGCATGGAAGACATGAAGGGCGACATGGGAGGTGCAGCCGCCGTGACGGGCCTCATGCACACGCTGGCGGCACGCAAGGCGAAGGCAAATGTCATCGGTGTTATAGGTCTTGTGGAAAACATGCCGGATGGCAATGCGCAGCGGCCGGGCGATATCGTCACTTCCATGTCCGGCCAGACCATCGAAATTATCAACACCGACGCCGAAGGCCGCCTCGTGCTGGCGGATGCGCTCTGGTATACCAATGATCGCTTCAAGCCGAAGTTCATGATCAATCTGGCAACACTGACAGGCGCTATTACCGTCGCATTGGGCAATCTCCAGGCAGGACTGTTCTGCAATGATGACGAGTTGGCCGACCGCTTGACGCGCGCGGGTAACACGACACAGGAAAAGCTCTGGCGCATGCCGCTCGGCAAGGAATACGACAAGATCATCGATTCCAAATTTGCCGATATGAAGAACAGTTCCGGTCGGCTTGCTGGTTCCGTCACCGCCGCACAGTTCCTCAAACGCTTCGTTGGCGACACGCCATGGGCGCATCTGGACATCGCCGGAACCGCCATGGGCTCACCGCTCAACGAGATCAACCAGTCCTGGGGCTCCGGTTACGGTGTGCGCCTGCTGAACGAACTCGTTCGCGCCCATTACGAGGATTGATCATTGGCGGGCAAAACGCGACTGGCAGGCCGATGACGGAGATCCTGTTTTACCATCTGACCGAATCGAAGCTGGAAGACGCTTTGCCACCGCTTCTTGAAAAGTCACTGGAGCGCGGCTGGAAAGTCGCGGTCCAGACAGCGACTGAGGAGCGTCGGGATGTGCTCGATGTGCATCTGTGGACATTTCGCGACGACAGTTTCATGCCGCATAGCAGCGACCTCTCTGAAACAGCCGCTGAACAGCCCGTTCTGCTGACCGCATCCGGCGAAAATCGCAACGCTGCCAACGTTCGCTTTATCGTAGACGGAGCGGAGCCACCTCCGATCGACGGCTATGAGCGCGTCGTGTTCATGTTCGACGGTTATGACGCCGCGCAACTGGATGGCGCGCGCGGCCAGTGGAAAAAGATGAAAGGCGAGGGGCATACGCTGACCTATTGGCAGCAATCGCCGGAAGGACGCTGGCAGAAAAAGGCTTGAGGGCCAAGGTTTTACGCGAGGATTCCTCTACTTGACGATCACAAAAATGGCCGGGTCATCCCCGGCCATTTCCATTTTCAGATAATGCGTGGCCTCACTTCTGGCCCGGCAAAGCATAGGCGATGACATAATCGCCACGATCGGGAGATTGCCGGGCACCACCGGCGGAAATCACCACATATTGCTTGCCGGTTTTCGGCGACTTGTAGCTCATCGGGCCGCCTTGGCTGCCGACCGGCAGGCGGGCTTTCCAGACTTCTTCACCGGTCGCCGTGCTGAAGGCGCGCAGATAATAATCTTGGGTGCCCGCGATGAAGACGAGACCGCCTTGCGTGGTCATCGTGCCACCCAGCGTCGGCATGCCCACGGGGATGGGGAGACCCATCTTGATGCCGAGCGGACCGGTGTCCTGCACCGTGCCGACAGGAACCTGCCAGTTGATCTTCTGCGTCTTCATGTTGATGGCGGTCAGCGTGCCGAACGGAGGCTTCTGGCAGGGAATGCCGAGTGCCGAGAGAAAGCGGTTTTTGTTGACCGCATAGGGCGTGCCCTTCATCGGCACCAGACCCATGACCGTGTTGGTGGCTTCGGAACCGCTGTTGACGGCCGTCGTGGGTGCCGCTTCCTGCATCTGGATCCACAAGCCCAGGCGCATGTCGTTGACGAAGATCGTGTCGGTGTTGGGATCGATGGAAATACCGCCCCAGTTCATGCCGCCGAGAGACCCTGGGAAGTTGAGCGCTAGATCTGTTCCGGGAACGGTGTAGACACCGTCATAGCGCATGCCCCTGAAGGCAACGCGGCACAGAAGCTGGTCGAACGGTGTTGCGCCCCACATATCGCTCTCGGTCAGCGTCTGAGCACCGATCTGCGGCATGCCGACGGAAAGCTTCTGCGTTGGGGCATAGGGCTCGTTGGGGATGTTACCGGGCTTGACGGGAATGTCCTTAACCTCTGTCAACGGCTTGCCCGTCGCGCGGTCAAGCACATAGAGCTGACCAGCCTTGGTGCCGAATACCAGCGCCGGAACGGTCGAGCCATCTGCCTTGGGGAAGTCGATGAAGCTTGGTTGCATCGGCACGTCGAAGTCCCAGAGGTCGTTGTGAACCGTCTGGTAGACCCACTTTTCACGGCCCGTTGTGGCATCGAGTGCCAGCATGGAGGCGCCGTATTTGTGGTCGAGTTCTGTCCGGGTCGCACCGTAGAGATCAACCGAAGGGCTGCCAACCGGCATGAACACGGTGTTGGACGCAGCGTCATAGGACATCGAGGCCCAGACATTGGGTGTCGAGCGTGTATAGGTCTGGCCTGGAGGCGGCATGAGGGTGATGTCGGGATTGCCCGGATCGAACGCCCAGCGTAGCTGCCCGGTGATGACATCAAAACCGCGCATGACGCCGCCCGGCATATCCACCTGTACATTGTCGGCGATCCGTCCGCCGATCACGACGGTTGTGCCAGCCAGTGTCGGTGCCGATGTCAGAACATAGCTCGGGTCTGGCGCGTTGCCGAGACCTTCCTTGAGGTTGACACGGCCATTGGTGCCGAAGTCAGGGCAGAATGCACCCGTGTCGGCATCGAGAGCGATCAGTTCCGCCGCGATTGTGTTCATCAAAATGCGGCGTTGGCACAGCGCTCCTTCAGCAACGGTTGCTGCGGTGACCGGCGTGGAACCAGGCAGACTGGGTTGTTGGACCGGGCGCGTGGCATCGAAATAGGCAAGGCCACGGCAACGCATCCAGACGGACGACTTGGCATTGATCTCGTTCTTCCAGATTTCCTTGCCGGTATCGGCATCCAGTGCAATTACGTTGTTGTGCGGGGTGCACAAAAACACGCGGTCACCCACCTGCAACGGTGTCTGCTGGTCTTCGGCACCGCCGCCATTGGGGCTGATGGGTGTATCGCCGGTGTGATAGGTCCAGGCTACCTCGAGATTCTTGACGGTGTCGCGATTGATCTGATCGAGCGCGACGAAGCGGCTGCCGCCTGCGGTATTGCCGTAATGTTCCCAGTTTTTCTGTTCGGTTTCAACCGAAACAGGCGTCAGTGCCGGGGCCTCGCCGCTGGCAACAACAGTTGGATGCGGCACGAACATGCCGGCCATGCCGGCCGCGGATGCGGCTCCCAGAAGGATCGCCAGAATGAACGAACCGGCATAGGCCGGTGTTTTTCCGGCTGCGCGGCGCAGCAGCGGAACGGAAAGGGCAACGACAGTCGCGCCAACCGTCAACGCCAGAAGGCGGGAGATCAGCGGCCAGAAGTCAACGCCGACTTCCCATAGGGACCAGGCAACGGTGCCGATGAAGACGAGGCCGAATAGCATGGCGCCGGATGGTTTGCGCAAGGCAATGAGCAGACCGCCGAGAACAAGGGCGATGCCGGAGATGATAAAATAAAGGCTGCCACCTGCCATGGCGAGCTTGGCGCCGAAATAAGTGAAGAAGAGACCCGCAGCGACGAGAACGAGGCCGAGAAACGCGAGCCATAGTTTTGAAAAAGCGGATAAGGGTTTGGGTTGA
Organism: Rhizobium skierniewicense; assembly: GCF_014196515.1. Taxonomy (GTDB): domain Bacteria; phylum Pseudomonadota; class Alphaproteobacteria; order Rhizobiales; family Rhizobiaceae; genus Agrobacterium; species Agrobacterium skierniewicense. The sequence continues at coordinate 86,450 of NZ_JACIDV010000014.1, forward strand.
TCAACCATCAAGAGTTCCTGACTGTTTTAAATTTGGCAGTCAGACGAAACGCCCTCAGGCTCCTGGCGAGCAGAAGAGGCCCCGTGCTGACAGATGACACGGAGTCTTGAGGCCGCATAGGGCTGCGGTGCGATGCTGAAAAATACACGCTCCATGAGTGCTCTCCGCATTGGACGATATCACTACGCCAGACGGGGCCTTCATGGCATTCAGGCGGCGACATCCCATCAAGATCCGAGTTCCCCTCGCAACCCCACTCCTCCAACGGATTGGTACGGGTGTATTTGGCTGGCGCCAACCAGTGCGTGAATACGCCGCCCCGCTGATGTTCACAAGCTGGAAAATACCAACTCCGGTGTGAAAAGGCGGACACTATCGATTCTTATGGTTGATTTTCTTTCGCTTCACTTTTTTTTGAAGTGGAGCATCAATACGAGTGAGGGTTGTGAGAAAAAACCGGTCTACAAGCTGCAACTTCAAGCGAGTCGGACGGCGAAGGCGCGACGCAAGATTGGATTGAGAACCACATCAGCCGTTATTCAAGGTTGTTCTAATGTGGCGCGCTAATAAAAACGCTATATGCAGCGATAGGTTCGCGGTGCATTGCATAGAAATGAGGAGATCGACATGGGTCAATCCGTACCGTGGCCTGCAAATGAAACTGAGCGTCTTGTGGGCGTGCGTTCCATTCTCGGATCGGGCCCGACGCCGGAACTGGCTGCTCTCTCCGAGCTTGCCAAGGGCGTGTTTGAAACCTCGCGTGCTGCGGTTCATATCGTTGACGAGGACTGGCTGCACATCGCGCATCAAGCGGGTATTCAAGTGGTCGAATGCCCCCGGGACATTTCCATCTGCACAAGGGTGGTGCTTTCCAACGACGTGCTGGTGGTTCCCGATCTGAGTGCTCACCCGGAATTGTCTGCTTTTCCCTATGTTCAAGGGGGCCAGAAGTTCCGTTTCTATGCCGGAGCACCCATCGAGCTGGAGCCTGGACTGATTGTCGGAGCATTTTGTATTCTCGATACATCTCCGCGCCAGCTACAACCGGGCGAAATCGCCAGCCTGAAGCGTTTCGCTGTCCTGGCCGGCGCCTTGCTTCGACTGCAAAAAGCCAATTTCACCATGAGCCTTGCAGAACGCGCCTTGCGGGATGCCGCCATGACCGATCCGCTGACGGGGTTCTACAATCGCGAGGCTTTGAGTGCGCTGGTGGATTCGCAGATGTATGCAGCGCTGCAGTCCAACGAAACCTTTGGCGCTCTCTATCTGGATATGGATGGTTTCAAGGCGATCAACGATACGCTCGGCCATAGTGTTGGAGACCGCGTTCTTCACGAGGCTGCAAATCGCATCCGCAATGTGATCAGGTCCGAAGACATTGCCGTGCGCATGGGTGGAGACGAGTTTGCCGTCTTTGTTCCCAGGCCAGCCCGGTCACATGACCTTTCAACGCTGGCCGAGCGCCTGCTTGAAGCGTTTCGTCATCCGTTCAACATCGATGGTCGGTTGGTGCATGCGCCGCTCAGCATCGGTGGCGCCATTGCTCCGCAGGCGGGCAGCGATCGCCTTTCGCTGTTGCAGAGCGTCGATGAAGCCTTGTATCAGGCCAAGAAAGAAGGGCGCGACCGTTTCGTCAATCGCGCCTTGTAAATGTGGTCAGTCGAAGAACGAATCGACGAACTTGTGACGACCGAGCAGGAATGCGTCGGCGACATGCATCAGCGGTGCAAGATCGACATCTGATGTCTTCGCCTTGATGATCTCGGCAAAGCGCTCGTAAAGGGCCGGATATTCGCGCTCGGGCTGGACAGGCGTCTGCTCCGCGTTGATGGAGAGCTTCGAACCGCCGTCGGAAAGAACCATCTGACCAGCCTCCGTTTCAGCCACGATATCCCAGCTTTGCTTGCCTGTCTGCCGCCAGTCGAACTCGGCATGAACAGGCAGTTGCGTCACATCCGAAAACTGAATGTCGGCTGCAATCGGCGCATCGCGGTTCTCGGGGAATTCAAGCGTGGCCTTGGTGATGAACAGCGCGCGTGGAAGAATGTGCGTGATGATCGATAGCGCGTTGATACCCGGATCGAACACGCCAAGGCCGCCTGCCTGCCAGATCCAGTCCTGGTTGGGATGCCAATGACGGACGTCTTCCTTCCAGATGACGTGAACACTGTTGATTTTCGTGGAGGCCAGGAAGCTCTTGGCGGCTTCGACGGCAGGCGCATAGCGTGAGTGCCAGCTGGCAAACAGCGAAAGTCCTTTGGAATCCGCCAGCCGAACCAGATCCTGCACTTCAGACAATGTGGCACCCGGTGGTTTTTCGAGAAAGACATGCTTGCCTGCATTCAATGCTGCGTAAGCCGCTGTATAGCGATATTGCGGTGGCATGCACAGCGATACGGCCTGAACCTCGGGTACGGCTTCGAGCAACGCTTCGATGGTGCCATAGGATGCGACGCCATCCACGGTGCCATGGCGGCTTGCTGTGGCAACCAGATCGAAATCCGGATTGGCCGCAATGGCCGGAAGGTGCTGATCGCGAACAATTTTGCCGACGCCGACGATAGCGAGCTTGGTAGCTGACATGAAAGAAATCCGTTTGGCTGATTCAGTGAGGAAGGCTTGATCCGTGCCTTTGTAACAGAAACCCGGTAGGCGGCAAGCCGACACCGGGAGGTGCATTGTCGGAATTTGTCGCGGTGAAGGAGCCGCATTTGGTCCTGGCTTCCCGCAAATTCGAGTTGGTGTTGCTGCACGTTTTGCCCGAAGGGAATGCGGCTTTTCCAAACCCTGATCGATCACTTTTTTTCGGCCGGACATGAGCAATGTTCTAAGTGGTTGAATCGTAGAGCGTTATTTATAACTGCAACCAAAAAGTGTTAACTTGATGGTTTGCTTCTTCTGGTGTACATAAAGGTGACGGTAATTCACAACCGTCACTTAAAGCATAGACTAATTTTAGAAAGTAAGCACGCAGTAAATATTTTAGATATCGTGCGGATATACGTATAAATTTTTTTAAGAATACATTTTTATTAAGATAGGTTTTGTAACTATGAATATAAAAATTCAGAGGGTGGAGAAATCCACCCTCATTCTTTACGTTTTGTTGTTTTTTTGTTTTATTTGTATTTTATTTTGCTGGGAGTAACGGTTTCATATTCAAAATCAATTGATAATAATCTGGAAATATCAATTTTCGAGAAAATTTTGAGGTGGTTCTTAATCAGTATGATGGCGCTAGGATTGGGTCGAATACTCGTTCTAGCGGCATTGGGAATACGCCTACGAGCCGTTTCCGAACAGGCAGGGAGCCAGACCTCGGGCAGAGTCTGGGATGATCAGAATCAAGAGATGATCAGCGTCATCATCCCGTGCCACAATGAAGAAAAAGTCATTGTCGGTACGATAACGAGGCTTCTTGAAAGCAGGAACATTCTGCCGGACATTATCGTGATCGATGATGGGTCGTCGGATGAAACAGCCGCTCGCGTGCTTGAGAACTTTGGTCACGACGAGCGGGTGACACTTGTTACCCAACCCAACGCCGGCAAGGCAGCGGCGCTGAACCATGGCATGCGTCTGGCCACGAGCGACGTCATCATAGCGCTCGACGCAGACACGCATTTCGAACCCGAAACCGTGGTTCGATTGCTTCAACATTTCGGCTATCCCTCCGTCGGGGTTGTTGCGGGTAACGTGAAGGTCGGCAACCGGCATAACATTCTCACCGGTTGGCAGTCGGTGGAATATGTGACGTCGCAGAATATGGAGCGGATAGCCCTTTCCTCGCTGAGCGCCATGATGGTCGTTTCCGGTGCTGTCGGAGCCTGGCGCAGGCAGGCAATATTGGATGCCGGCGGCTTTCCTGAAGACACGATCGCTGAAGATCAGGATTTGACGATCCTTCTTCAACGTATGGGCTGGAAAGCCTTGTATGAGCCATCTGCGATAGCCTGGACGGAGGCACCTGACACCGTTCGGGATTTTATCAAGCAGCGATTGCGCTGGTCGTATGGAACGCTTCAGTGCCTTTTGAAGCACACGTCAATCCGTCGAGACCGGTTCTCAGCGGGTATCGCATTAATCGCCATACCGCAGGTATGGCTGTTTCAAGTGGTCGCCGCGCTTGTCTCTCCGATCGTGGACTTTGTGGCGCTGGCGTCACTGGCGACATTCTTATTCCAGTTGCTGACTGGCATCGGTGAAGGAGCCCCGGTTTTTCACTTTGTGTTTTTTTATATGGCAGTGCATATGATCATAGAAATAGCCTATGGGCTGATCGCTTATAAGCTGGATTACCGGCAGGACAGGTTTCCGTTCCTGTATTACGTCAGCCAACGTTTCATGTTCAGGCAGATCCTTTACTACTCCACCTTGAAGGCGCTCTACCGGTATGTGTCTGGGGGACGGGTCGAATGGGGTATTCTTCGTCGCTCTGGACGAATCGAAATGCCTGGCTCCTGACAGCGTGGCGGGACCTAGCCCGCCATTGCCTCTTCATATTCACTGGAAAGCAGCAGCCACTGCTCCTCCGCCTCGGAGAGTTTGGCTGCGGCTTCTCCGCGCTCCTTGACTTTCAGTGCGGCCTTGGCCGGAGCCTTTTCGTAAAGGCTCGCGTCTCCAAGCTCCCTGTCAAGCGCCTGAATCAGCTTCTCAAGCTTTGCTGTCAACGACTCGATATCGTTGATCTTTTTCTTGAGGGGAGCGAGCGAGGCGCGCTTTTCAGCATTCGCCTTGCGTTGGTCCGCCTTTGAAGCGCCGTCTAGGACGACTTCAATTTTTTCGTCTTTTTTTTTACCCGAGGAGACAATGAGGTCGCGATATTCATCCATATCGCCTTCGAATGTCGTCACCGTGCCATTGTTGACGAGCCACAGACGGTCAACGGTTGCTTCGATCAGGTGACGATCATGCGAGATGAGGATGACCGCACCATTATAATCGTTCAGCGCTTCGATCAGCGCGCGGCGGCTGTCGATATCCAGATGGTTGGTCGGCTCGTCGAGGATGAGCAGGTTAGGCGCATGGAACGCAGCCAGACCCATCAACAGACGCGCCTTTTCACCGCCGGACAAGTCCTTGGCGGGCGTTGCCATCTTCTCTGTTGCCAGACCCATCTGCGCCACGCGGGCACGCACCTTGGCTTCCGGTGCCTGCGGCATCAGCTTGCGCACATGCTCGACCGGATTGTCTTCCGGCACGAGATCATCCAGCTGGTGCTGTGCGAAGAAGCCGATCTTCAGCGATGGTGCCAGCCGCAGATCACCTGTTTCCGGGGCAAGACGCCCGGAGATGAACTTGGCGAAGGTCGATTTGCCGTTGCCATTCGAACCCAACAGCGCGATGCGGTCGTCATTGTCGATGCGCAGGTTCAGACCCTTGAGGATCGGTTTGCCCGGTTCGTAACCAACTGCGCCGCCGTTGATGGCGACGATGGGCGAGGCGGGCTGCTTTTCCGGTTCCGGAAAGGTGATCGGCTGGACGTGGTCTTCGATGACCGACGAGACCGTACCCATGCGCTCAAGTGCTTTCACGCGGCTCTGCGCCTGCTTGGCTTTGGAGGCTTTTGCCTTGAAGCGATCAATGAAGCTCTGCAAATGCTTGCGGGCCGCATCGTTCTTGACCTTGGCCTTGGTCTGCAATTCGTCGGCTTCGGCCTTCTGACGCTCGAATTGGTCGTATCCGCCGCGATAGAAGGTCAACTTCTTCTGGTCCAGATGCACGATCGCATTGACGGCGTTGTTCAGGAGATCGCGGTCATGGCTGATGATGATGACGGTGTAGGGATAGCGGCGGATATAATCTTCCAGCCACAAGGTGCCTTCAAGGTCGAGATAGTTGGTCGGTTCGTCCAGCAGCAGCAGGTCCGGCTCGGCAAACAGAACGGACGCCAGCGCCACGCGCATGCGCCAACCGCCGGAGAAAGACGAGGCCGGACGAAGCTGGGCGTCCTGATCAAAGCCGAGACCGGCCAGAATGCTGGAGGCGCGCGCTTCGGCCGAATGCGCGTCGATATCGACAAGGCGCATCTGGATATCTGCAATGCGACCCGGATCGGTCGCGGTCTCTGATTCCAGCATCAGGGCCGCGCGTTCCTTGTCGGCGGCCAGCACGATGTCGATCAGGCTTTCCTCCGTGGCCGGTGCCTCCTGCGCGACCTGTCCCATGCGGGCATTCTTGGGAATGAAGACCTCGCCGGTTTCAGCGCCAAGATCGCCGGTGATGATGCGAAAAAGGGTGGATTTGCCCGCGCCATTGCGGCCCACGAGGCCAGCCTTCGTGCCCGCTGGAAGCGACACGCTGGCGTGATCGAGGAGAAGGCGCCCGGCAATACGGGCGGAAACGTCTGAGATGGTAATCATGGCGCCGTTTTGGCCGAACTCAGTTGTGAACGCAAGAGCGCGAAAGCCACAGTTTCCCCCGTTTATGCGCTGGTCTCTTTCCCGCGAAGGGCAGGAGGGGCCAAGCCCGACGTCGTGTTGATGGGTGTCATCAGTTTTCGTTATTTGATTAAATGGGGAGCGCCTGTTTGTATGACCCCATCCAGACGCTTCGAAAGGACCGATCATGACCTCCAGAACTCTCTATTCGCTGTGCGGCAGTGACAACAGCCGCCCGTTTTCTCCCCATTGCTGGAAAACGGTTCTTTCACTGGCGCACAAGGGATTGGATTTCGAAGAGCGTCCTATGGCGTTCACGGCCATTCCGGGCGTGGAGAACGGCTTTTCGAAAACCGTGCCGATCCTTCGTGATGGTGACCGGCTGGTAAAGGACAGCTTTGAGATCGCCCTTTACCTGGACGATGCCTATCCGGATGCGCCGTCGTTGTTCAATGGCGAGGGCGGCAAGTCGTTGGCTCGCTTTGTGGAAAGCTGGTCACAGACCACGCTGCATCCGGCTATCGCCAAATTTGCGGTGGTCGATATTCACGACATTCTGGACGAGCAGGATCGCAACTACTTCCGCGAAAGCCGTACCAGGCTTTTTGGAAAGACGCTCGAAGAGGTGACGGCCAATCGTGACGCCGAGATCGCCGCCTTTCCGGCGAAACTAGAGCCCATCCGTCGCATGCTGGGCTTTCAGCCCTTTATCGGCGGCGAAAGCCCGTTGTTTGCGGATTACATCGTTTTCGGCGCGCTGCAATGGGTCCGCGTCATTTCAGGCGCAGACATCTTTGGTCGAAACGATCCGGTCCGCGACTGGTTCGAGCGCTGCCTCGACCTGCATGGCGCACGCGGGCGAAGTGTGACGGCGGCGTGAAATGTGACAGGCGCGTTGTCAAATCTGGCCATACCCCTTGTTTTCAGGTCTTCGGGCGGGTAAACACCGCCCACTTTCTTCAAGAATAAGGATACGGACACATGGCGATTGAACGCACATTTTCGATGATCAAGCCGGACGCAACCAAGCGTAACCTCACGGGTGCCATCACCAAGGTATTCGAAGACAACGGCCTGCGCATCATCGCATCCAAGCGCGTCTGGATGAGCAAGCGCGAAGCGGAAGGCTTCTACGCCGTTCACAAGGAACGTCCTTTCTTCGGCGAACTGGTCGACGGCATGACATCCGGCCCGACCATCGTTCAGGTTCTGGAAGGCGAAAACGCCATCCTCAAGAACCGCGAAATCATGGGTGCGACCAACCCTGCAAACGCAGACGAAGGCACGATCCGCAAGAGCTTCGCCCTGTCAATCGGCGAAAACTCCGTGCACGGTTCCGATGCTCCTGAAACCGCCGCTCAGGAAATCGCCTACTGGTTCGCAGAAACCGAAATCGTCGGCTGATTCAGTTTCCGAAGAGACGGACTCATTCTATGAGGCCCGGTCTTCAAGCTATTGAATATAATGAAAGACGGGGCCGTTCGGCTCCGTTTTTTTGTGCCCATGCGTCGCGGCAAGGGCAAAGCCATGATCAATGTGCCGGACATCCTTGAACAGGTGCCATATCTGTCGTCCCATCGGCTTTGAACACATGCGGGTTTGGCGTGTAGAGCGGGCCAACGACCAAAGGTTTTGCGGGCAGCAGAGACTGATCGGTATCCGACGTGACACTTGTGTCTATGGTTTGCATGACATGACCATCCGGCGCTCGTATGCGTATCGTGACCGCGTAAGGACGGCCTTCTCTGACGCATTCTACCGGGGGACTCTGCAACACGATCCTCAGATTTTTGGGAAGCAGCTTTTCGGTGATGGCAAAAGGATCGCCGCCACGCGGGTTTTCGAAGCTGGCTTCGATGGTGCTTCCGTCTTTGATGGGGGACGTTGGCTGAAGCGTCACCAGATAGGTCGCCGTGGCCACACGATAATTGAAGACGAACATGCGGCCGGACACGCTGACCATATCCCGCTGCTCTTCACGTTGGCAGGCTGCTAGCAGGAGAGCGGCGGTAATAAGAGCGACGAGCCCCTTCATCAAGCCGTCTCCTTTTTTCGCCTGTAGTGCTTGGCCGCCTTCTGGCGATTGCCGCAGACAGCCATGTCGCACCAGATACGGCTGCGGTTTTTGCTGCGATCGATGAAAAGCCAGCCACAATTCCCGCAGATCCGTAAGCGCTGTCGATTCGGTCCCGCCAGAAGGGTCAGCACGGAACGGGCCGTTGCAGCCTGAAGGCATTGTTTGGTTCGCGCGGTTTTGAGCGATGTGGCAGACGCCATGAGAAGATCTGCCAGAAGATGATCGTCATCCGCACCTGTTTCAATCAACCGGCGGAAATACCGATCAGTCGCCTCGCGCAGATCGATGAGGGAGTGCCGGTCTTCGGGTAAGGGTGGCACGAGCGCAGGCAATCTCTCACGCTCTGCCGACATGAGAGCAGCTGCTGCGCAAAAGCTCGCCAGCTGCTCAGGATCCGCAAAGCGGTCCACTGATTTTTCGTGGTCGAAGCGCAGAATGACGCTGTTGGCGACATCGAGCGCCAATGCGCCTCCGACAAAACGATGGGGTGTCCAGCTAAAGTTCATCTCACAAACATAACTAGCAAAAATCATTTTACCAGTTATAAAAGTGGCTGGGGGATCGTATGGCTTATTTTCTTCAGCAACTTGTCAATGCCGTGCCTGTGGCCGCACTCTATGCTGCGCTTGCCTTTGGTTATGCGATCGCGTTCTGTATCACCAAGCGCGCCGACGTGACCTTCGGCGCCATCTTTGCGTTCGCCGGACTGACGAGCCTCTTGTTTGCTGATTTCGGTTGGAACCAACTCTGGCTCATTCTGCCGGCAACTTTGGCGCTTGGTGCTGCGGCTGGCCTTCTGGGCGGGCTCTGGGCTGGCATCTTCATCGGACGGGCCGTCATGCGACCGCTGGCCGCAGCTTCCCCCAATGCCGTCACGGTGGCTTCCATCGGCACGTTGATTGCGCTGATGGAAAGTGCACGGCTTGCCGCAAACACACGCTCGCTTTGGCTGCCGCCTTTTCTGAATGATCCAATTCATCTCTGGCAAAGCGCTGATTTCGCTGTGACCACCACCCCGATGCAGACCATCAATGCCTCTGTCTTTCTGACGATGGTTGTCGGCGGATTTGTGTTTCTGAAAAAATCCAGTTTGGGTCGATACTGGAAAGCCGTGTCCGAGGACGCATCTGCCGCCTCTCTGCTCGGCATCAATTCCGCGCGCATTTTTCTGGTGTCCTATGGCGCGGCAGCGCTCTTTGCCTCGATCTGCGGCGTGCTCGCAACGTTCTATTATGGCAATATGGATTTTGGCGCGGGGCTGGTGTTCGGTCTGAAAGTGGTGCTGATTTCCGCTGCCGGTGGATATACCAGCCCGCTCAAATGCGCCGCAGGAGCCGCCGCTATCGGCTTCGGCGAAACATTCTGGGCCTCTTACGGGCCCGTCGCTTGGCGGGATGCGGCAGTTCTCGCCATGCTGGTTTTATGGCTCGTCGCGACACGGCGTGAGCGTAAGCCACTCTAACGCCATTTATCCTTGGCGCTTTCGTCCGCGTCTCTGGCTGTTATCCAGTTGCCAGACGTTCCATCCTTGCCATGTTCTTTCTTCCAGAACGGTGCGGCGGTCTTAAGATAATCCATCACGAAATTCGCACCATCGAAGGCCGCCTGCCGGTGGCGGGAGGCGGCGATGACGAGGACGATGTTGTCGCCGGTGGCGATTTTGCCGTAACGGTGAATGGCGGTGAGGCCGAGAAGGTCGAAACGGTCGATGGCGAGCGACGCAATCCGCAGCATTTCTGCTTCCGCCATGCCGGGATAGTGCTCCAGTTCCAGGGCGGATAGCGTACCGCCGTCATCACGGCAAAGGCCGGTGAAGGTGACGATGGCACCGATGGACTTATCGGTGTTCCTCAGAAGCCGCGCTTCGACTGCGGCATCGAAATCCTGCGCCTGTACGCGAATGGTCGGCTGGATCTCCAATGATCAGCCGCCGGTCATCGGTGGGAAGATGCCGATTTCGCGCGCGCCCAGGATGCTCTCACCGGGATCGATGTGTTCCTGATTGACCGCAACGCGGATCACGTCCGGAAATTCGAACGCAGCTTCGTATTCGTCTCCAAGCGTCGTGAGATAGCTGATCAATTCCCGCGCAGTTGTCACGTTTGCGGGGAGGTCGATATTCTCTTCCGACTTGCCGATCCGCTCTCGGACCCAGGCGAAATAGACGATATGGACCATCATTCCTCATCCACGATGTGCTTGAGGCCAGCTTTGAAATAGTCATAGCCGGTGTAGATCGTCAGCGCTGCGGCAATCCACAGCAGACCGATGCCCATTTCGGTCGTGTAAGGGAGCACCTTGTCCCCCGCCGGACCGGCCAGAAGAAACGCGATGGCCACCATCTGGATCGTGGTCTTCCATTTTGCGATCTGTGTAACCGGAACCGAGACTTTCAGGGCAGCGAGATATTCGCGCAGGCCCGACACCAGAATTTCGCGGCAAAGGATGGTAATCGCGGCCCACAGAGACCAGCCAGCGATGGTGCCATCCGCGGCCAAAAGCAGCAGGATCGAGGCGATCAGCAGCTTGTCTGCGATGGGGTCCAGCATCCGCCCGATGTTCGACGTCTGGTTCCAGATGCGCGCGAGGTAACCGTCGAGAAAGTCCGTCAGCGAGGCGACAATGAAAAGCCAGAGTGCCGTCCAGCGCGCGAAATCCGAACTCTCGAGTTTCCCTTCGATGTAGAAGCACAACACGATGACCGGTACCGCCAGAATGCGGGCGTAGGTCAGAAGATTCGGGATATTGTAGGTGCGCGAAGCCATTGGGAACCTGTCATTCGATGTCAATGCGTTGTTGCAGCCCTAGCACGTAAGCGTCAACACCTCATTGTGTTTTTTTGCAGGTGCAGCCTGAAAGCATCGCGTCACTCTTTACCGCTCTCATGGAAGTGATTGTAAACCTGCCTGGCAACGGCTTCTGAAATTCCAGCGACCACCATGAGGTCACTCAAGGCCGCACGCGACACAGCCTTTGCGGTGCCGAAATGTTGCAGCAACGCCCGTTTGCGGCCGGGGCCAATCCCGCTGATTTCATCCAGCGGATTTTTAATCAATTCCTTCTTGCGGCGGGCGCGGTGAGAGCCGATGGCGAAACGGTGTGCCTCGTCCCGAAGGCGCTGAACGAAATAAAGGACAGGGTCGCGCGGCGGCAAGGAGAAGTCGCTTCGGCTATCGGTGAAGAAGCGTTCGCGGCCTGCATCGCGATCCACGCCCTTGGCGACACCGATGGCGGTGACGCAATCACGGATGCCGAGTTCGTCCAGTATGGTCCGCACCGCCGTCATCTGCCCCTGGCCGCCATCGATGAGAATAACGTCCGGCCATGCGGGGAACGGCGTGTCGGCGGCATCTTCCGGCGATACGGTCTGGCTGCGGTCTGGCCGTCCGTCTTCTTTCAGCAGGCGCGAAAAGCGGCGCGTCATGACTTCGCGCATCATGCCGAAATCGTCGCCCGGAGTGATGTCGGTCGATTTGATGTTGAACTTGCGATAGTGGCTCTTGGTGAAGCCATCGGGTCCTGCCACGACCATGCCGCCGACGGCATTGGTTCCCATCATGTGGGAATTGTCATAGATCTCGATGCGGCGAGGCACATAGGGCAGGGCGAAGGTTTCTGCAAAGCCCTTCAGCAGTCTGGCCTGTGACGATGTTTCGGCAAGCTTGCGGCCATGGGCTTCACGCGCATTGCCCAGAACATGATCGACGACATCCTTCTTCTCTCCGCGCTGCGGCACCGAGATGCTGACTTTGTGGTTCGCCTTTTCCGCAAGCGCGGCGGCGAGCAGATCCTGCTCCTCCACCACTTCGGACAGCAGAATTTGCTTCGGCACCGGCTTGTCGTCGTAGAATTGCGCCAGAAAGGCCGAAAGGATTTCGGAGCTGGGAAGCGATGGGTCCGCCTTGGGGAAATAGGCGCGGTTGCCCCAGTTCTGCCCGGTGCGGAAAAAGAACACCTGAATACAGGATATGCCGCCCTCGTGGTGAATGGCGAAGACATCCGCTTCTTCAATCCCGGCGGGGTTGATGCCCTGATGGCTCTGCACGTGGGAAAGCGCCGCCAGCCGGTCGCGATAGACGGCAGCGCGTTCGAAATCCAGATCGTCGGACGCCTCGTTCATCTGCGATGCAATCGTCGCCTTGACGCTCTGGCTCTTGCCGGAGAGAAAGTCCTTCGCCTCTTTCACCAGTTCCGCATAGCCCTCGTCGCTGATCTCATGGGTACAGGGCGCCGAACAGCGCTTGATCTGGTGAAGAAGACAGGGACGGGTGCGGCTTTCAAAAACACTGTCGGTACAGGTTCGAATGAGAAAGGCCCGTTGCAGCGAATTGATCGTTCGGCCGACAGCGCCTGCTGAAGCGAAAGGTCCGAAATAATCACCCTTTCGGGCGCGGGCGCCGCGATGTTTGAAAATGGCGGGAGCGCGATTGTCCGCTGTGATGAGAATATAGGGAAAGGACTTGTCGTCACGAAGCAGAACATTAAAGCGTGGACGCAAGCGCTTGATCAGATTCGCTTCCAGCAACAGCGCTTCGATTTCCGTGCGGGTCGTCACGAATTCCATATGCGTCGTCAGGCGCACCATCTGGCCGATGCGGTTGGAATGGAAACGTCCCTGGGCGTAATTGCCGACGCGCTTTTTCAGCGAGCGCGCCTTGCCCACATACATCACGTCGCCCGCTTCGTTGAACATGCGGTAAACGCCGGGATTGTTCGGCAAATGTTTGACGAATTCGGCGATCAGCTCCATGCCTTTGAGGCCGGATTCGTTTTGCCATCCGGCATTCCAGTCTACGGGTACGACGATGCCATCCGCCGCCACGACAGAGATGGAAGAGGTTACATCGTCATCGTCGTCATCATTGTCGTCGAAGAGAACACCGCCATCCGGCAGCTTCTTTCCGTTCATTCCGTTATCTCCGCCACATCAGGGGTTTTCCAGCCCAGGTGCTGGCCACCATCGAGTGCGATCATCTGGCCGGTCATCGACGGTGTGTCATATAGAAAGCGAACGGTCCGCCCGAATTCGTCCGGGGTCGGCCCACGCTTTAATATAAGGGCGTCGATCTGCGCCTGAAAGTCCTCAGGCGCCTGTCTTGCACTTTGGAAGGAAGGGCCGGGGCCGATGGCGTTGACCCGCACCCGCGGTGCAAGGCTCTGCGCCATGGTTTTCGTCGCCGTCCACATCGCGGATTTCGACAGAGTATAGGAATAGAAGCGAGGGGTGAGCTTGAGTACACGCTGATCGATGACGTTGACGATCAGGCCCGACGCGTTCTCAGGCAGCTGCTTGACCAGAGCCGAGCCCAAAATGGACGGCGCGCGCACGTGCACCGCAAAATGCGCATCAAATGCCGCAGAATCGAAATCTTCCAGGCTGTCATGGCGGAACACGGATGCGTTATTGACCAGAACGCCGATGGGTCCGAGCGCTGAATGTGCGCTTTCCATCAATTTTTCCGTCGACTCGATATTTTCGAGGTCGGCCTGAACAACGGCGGCTTTTCCACCATTTTGCCGTATTGTGTTAGCGAAAGCCTCAGCCTCATCCATCGATGAGCGAGCGTGCAGAGCAACCGCAAAGCCTTCTGCAGCAAGATATTCCGCTATTGCGCGGCCCATGCGTCGGGCGGCGCCGGTGATCAAGACGGTTTTGGGTATATTCTCGTTCAAGGCTGACCTGCACATTGCTGACATCGGTTTCAGCGCCCGATATAAAGCGAAAAATCCAAGTTTGCCCAGAGCAGGCGCTCATTATACAGATTTAAGCCCTGACGATGCAGTCGAAGTAATTTCATTTAAATACATGTAAAGTCTGACTGTTCTTCAGTTAACGCCTCATTATCCTTAATAGATTTTTGTGTCATTTTAGCAACGTCCCATTTCCGTCACGACGCTGCCCCAATCAATTCACATTTTGGCTGTGTGATCTCCTCAATCACCCATCATTTTGATTGTCAGACGGGCAGGGAACCAACTGTTTTACACCGCGTTTGGGAACAAGTGTTTGAGCACCCCGCGGGTTTGAAAAGGAGAATAGCATGCGTACTATCGTTGCAACACTAATGGCGACCACAATGGCAGCTGCGGCATTTTCGGCAGCGAAGGCAGCCGACGCTGTGAACGAAGTGCCGCAGGCACCTGTCGCTTACGAGCAGCCAGCACCGATCAGCAACTGGTCCGGCGCGTATCTCGGTGCTACTGGTAACTACGACTGGGGTCGTTTCACCAACAACGGCGGCGATCGTGATGCCGACGGCTTCGGCGGCGGTCTCTACGGCGGTTATAACTGGCAGAACGGCCAGCTGGTCTACGGTGCAGAAGCCGACGTCAACCTCGGCGACGAAAAGGGTTCTGCCGGTACAGGCAACCTGGGCGAATCGCTTGACGGCAAGCAGGGCGTCAATGGCTCTATTCGTGCCCGCGTTGGTTACGACATGAACCCGTTCCTGCTGTACGGCACAGGTGGTCTCGCGATCTCTGACAACAAGGTCAGCAACTCGACATCCAGCGACAACGCAACAGCACTCGGCTACACGGTTGGTGCCGGTGTTGAAGCCATGGTGACCAGCAACATCACCGCCCGCGTCGAATATCGCTACAGCGATTACCAGGACAAGGACTTCTCGCTTGACTCCGGAACCGTTTCACGCGGCTTCGACGATCACAGCGTCAAGGCTGGTATCGGCGTAAAGTTCTAATCCTTCAACGGATTAAATCGGAAAAGCCGGGGTTTCGCCCCGGCTTTTTTGTATCTGCCATCCAGAGACATGCGACTTTTGCCGTGTGTTAGACTTTGACGATTACGCCGAAGCCTTCATTTCAGCATAGTCCTTGAAGCTTTTGCTAAATGTTTCCGGCCAGTCCGCCAGCGTCTTGCGACCATCAGCCCACTCGCCTGCAAAACGCAACTCGAGATAGCTGATCATGGCTGCGAGAGCGAAGTGGCCCCCGTGCAGTTTCTTGCCTGTCTTCGGCAGGTTGGCGTTGAGATAATCGAGCCCCTTCACAACCTTTGACCATTGCTTGTCGATCCACGGCTGGTGGACCTTCTCTTCCGGGCGCGAGCGGCGTTCATAGACGATGGCGAGAAGGCAATCCGTGATTCCATCGCACAGGGCTTCCAGCACCTCTGCTTCGGTGCGTTTCTGATCCTTCTTCGGATAGAGCTTATGGCCGGAAAGCCTGTTGAGATAATGCATGATGGCGACGCTGTCATAGACAGAACCACCGCCGTCCAGCAGCAGAACTGGAATTTTTCCGAGTGGGTTGTTGTCCATCAGGGAAGCAGGCTCTGCGTTTGTGTCGACGCGGACAGCCGTGACGTCGAGCCCGAGATAGCGCGATGCCATGCGGGCTTTCGCGGAATAGGGGGAAGCGGGCGAGTAAAGCAATTCCATAGTGTCTACCTTTGGCGTTTAACGGATGGGAATGATGTCAGCGGCGTTGGACTGGCAACCTCTGCGATCGACCTGTGGACAGGTACGAAAGCTGAGATCCTTGTTCATGCAGATGCGCACCTCTTCCAGCTTTGGCCCGTCACAACTGATGGCGATGCCCTGCTTCGTCATGGCAGGATTGACCGAGATGAACGCACTTTCAATGGCGTCTGCAGACAGTGTTCGAGGTGCCGTGCCTGACGCGATCTCTTTCGGCAAGGTAACGCGCTGATAGGCGGCGCGGATGGTGTCCAGATAATCGGACTGTGACAGCCCGCTGCATGTTCCATGCTTGCGCCACTGATGCCCGATGAGGCCCATCGACGGCATGATGTCGAACATCGCGCGACCCAGCGCATCCGGGACACGCTCGTTACGGTCCTTGCCACAAAATTCTGGATAACCGGACGCGTTTTGTGGCCACAGGCCATGGACGATAAACCCGTGCCTGCGATCCGTACCACATTGCTGACGGCTGTTGCGGCCTGCGTCGCTGGCGCAAAATGCTGGCGACCATGACAGCGACAGGACATAAAAATCGAAACCAGAGCCTTGCGCGCGCGGGGCAGCGTTTGCGGGGGAAGCCGTCGCCGGTTCGGTTCGTTCGGTTTCCTGAGGTGCCGGTGCGTTTTGAGAGGGCTGGCCAAACCTCATCCAGCCTGCTGCGGCAAGCGCGAGTGCGGCCAACGCGATAAAACCGGCATATTGTTTCATCGGGCCAACTGTCTTTCCACGCGGCAATGACGAAGTCTTGATATATATGGGGTTTTATACCATCTCGCCCATATGGCAAACAGGCCTTCGAAAAATCAAACAGGGCCACAGTCTTAGTTGTCACAATGCTTGAATAACGACTAAGCTCTGCGAATCCGTCAGTCGCCACGCTGCCGGTAGAGGAGAATACCCGGGCATGTCCGTATGAAATGGAAGAAATACATCTGGCCGCTCGTCGGCGTGGCAACCATCGGTTTTTCCATATGGCTGCTTTACAAGGAATTGCGACACCTTTCGCTCGATGACGTCTGGGAAAGCCTTGTCGCAATTGATCCGCACCACTGGTTCATGTCCGGTCTATGCACGCTTGTCGCCTATGCCGCCTTGGCCGGATACGATCGCATCGCGCTTCAACATCTCAAGCGCAAGGTCGGCTGGATTTTCATCACGCTGACGTCGTTTACCACCTATGCGTTGTCGCATAATGTGGGAGCGTCGGTCTTCTCCGGCGCAGTCGTCAGGTACCGGGCCTATACCTCGAAGGGCCTGAGCGTCGCGGAAATCGGCGTTCTCGTCGCTCTCTGCTCCTTCACCTTCGCTATCGGCACCATCATGCTGATCGGTCTCGTGCTGGTTTACGAGCCCGACATTACCGAGCGCTTTGTCGATATTCTGCCCGTGGAAGCATCGCGGACGACCGGCTTTATCCTGCTTGCCATCGTCGGATTGTACGTTATCGGCAGTCTGATGAAGCTGAGGCCACTGAAGATCGGCTCCTTCACGCTGTTTTACCCGGTGCCGCGCCTCGTCATCCAGCAACTGGTCATCGGTCCGATCGAATTGCTGGGCGCGGCGGGCATCATCTACTTCGCCCTGCCGGAGGCGGGAAACCCCGGCTTCATGATCATCCTGGGTATCTTCCTGGTGTCATTCTCAGCAGCCCTGATTTCCCATGCGCCAGGCGGGCTCGGCGTTCTGGAGCTGGTCTTTGTCACCGGACTGCCGGATATGAACCCGGCAGACGTTATTGCGGCACTTCTGGTGTTTCGTCTATTCTATCTCATTATTCCGTTCATCTTCGGCCTGTTCATCATTCTCTTTTTCGAGAGATCACAACTGGCCGTGGCGGAGCGAAAAGAGCGTTGTGCGGAGCAGAAGTAGCTATTCTCCGCGCAGCCAGAACGCGCGCTGCGACGCATATCGATCCTGTGCCATGATGGTTTTCAGAACCGGCAGGAGCGTGTGCAGCTCATCCTTCAGGGTGAAGGGCGGATTGACAATGATGAGACCGGAGCCGCTGAGGCCGTCCAGCCGGTCGCTGCGAACCGACAGTTCCGCGCACAGAATTTTGGGAATGTCGTAGGATTGCAGACGCTCGTGGAAGTCCTTGATCGGAGCGCCCTTCTTCAGGGGATACCACAGGCAATAGGTGCCGGTTGAAAAGCGGCGATAGGCCTTGTGAAAGCCTTCAGCCATCCGCTCATATTCATTTTCTTTCTCGAATGGCGGATCGACCAGCACAAGGCCGCGCTTTTCCTTTGGCGGCAGATGCGCACCCAGTGAAAGCCAGCCATCCAGCTCCGTCACGCGTGCCTGATAATCACTTTCGAAAAGGCGTGACAAGGCTCGGAAATCATCCGGGTGCAGTTCCATGGCCGACAGCCGGTCCTGCGGACGAAACAGCATGCGCGCGAGCTTCGGCGAGCCGGGGTAGTATTGCAGGCCGCCGTCTGGATTGAGGTCTTTCACCGCCGTTAGGTAAGGCTCCAGCAGTTCCGCCACCGCTGGCGACAAATCCGCCTCCAGCACCTTACCAATGCCGGTCTGCCATTCCCCGGTCTTCTGCGCTTCCTCTGATGACAGGTCATAGAGGCCTGTGCCCGCATGGGTATCCAGAACGCGAAAGGCCTTGTCCTTGTTTTGCAGATAGCGCACGAGCCGCGCCAGGACCGCATGCTTGAGGACATCGGCAAAATTGCCAGCGTGGTAGATGTGCCGATAGTTCATGCGCGCCGATGCCTTTTATGAATATTCTTGATGGTGATCACTTCGGCCTTTTGGCCTTCACCGCTTTGCAATATACAAAAGCAATGAACGATGCGACACCGATTTCCGCCAAAGCCGTGACCGGTGCTCTCAGCATCGGCCACACCGTTTGTCCCCATGACTGTCCAAGCGCCTGCGCACTGGAGGTCGACATCACCACGGATGGTCGTATTGGCCGCGTGAGGGGTGCCAATTCCAACACCTACACGGCCGGTGTCATCTGCGCCAAGGTGGCACGCTATTCCGAGCGTATCTATCATCCCGACAGGTTGCTGACGCCTAAGCGCCGCCAAGGTGCCAAAGGCGCGGGCGACTGGCAGGAGATCCATTGGGACGATGCGCTGGATGAGATTGCCAATGCTTTCGTCAAGGCGGAAGCAAAGCATGGTGCAGAAGCCATCTGGCCGTATTTTTATGCCGGAACCATGGGGCAGGTACAGCGCGACAGCATAGAGCGGCTGCGCCACGCCAAGAAATATTCCGGCTTTTTCGGTTCCATCTGCACCAACATGGCCTGGACCGGTTACGTGATGGGCACCGGCGCTCTGCGCGGTCCCGACCCGCGCGAGATGGCAAAGGCCGATGTCGTCGTCATCTGGGGCACCAATGCGGTTGCCACGCAGGTCAACGTCATGACCCACGCGATCAGAGCCCGCAAGGAGCGTGGCGCCAAGATCGTGGTCGTCGATATCTATGACAATCCGACCATGAAACAGGCGGATATGAAGCTGATCGTGCGGCCCGGAACGGATGCTGCCCTGGCTTGTGCCGTGATGCACATCGCCTTTCGCGATAGTTATGCCGACCGTGCCTATATGGCCAAATTCGCGGATGATCCTGCCGGGCTTGAAGCGCATCTTGCATCAAAGACGCCGCAATGGGCCGCAGAGATTACCGGGCTTTCAGTTGAGGAAATCGAGGCCTTCGCAAGGCTCGTCGGCACCACACAGAAAAGCTTCTTCCGTCTGGGCTACGGCTTTGCCCGCCAGCGCAACGGGGCGGTCGCCATGCATGCGGCGCTGTCCATCGCGACAGTGCTCGGCTCCTGGCAATACGAGGGCGGCGGTGCGTTCCACAACAATGGCGACATCTTCCGGCTGAACAAGGCCGAACTAATGGGCACCGCCTATGCCGATCCCAACGTCAGGCAACTCGATCAATCCCAGATCGGTCGCGTTCTGACCGGCGATGCGCAGGCCTTGCGCTATGGCGGGCCGGTGACGGCGCTGCTGATCCAGAACACCAATCCGGTGAATGTCTGCCCCGAGCAGCGGCTGGTCAAACAGGGGTTCGCGCGCGACGATCTCTTTGTTGCCGTGCATGAGCAATTCATGACCGAGACGGCTGAAATGGCCGATATCGTGTTGCCGGCCACCATGTTCCTCGAGCACGACGATATCTATCGCGCGGGTGGTCAGAACCATATTCTGCTCGGGCCGAAACTGGTGGAGCCGCCGGACACCGTGCGGACCAATCTGTTCGTGATCGAAGAACTTGCCAAGCGCCTCGGCGTTTCGCACATGCCGGGTTTCGGCAAGACCGAGCGGGAGCATATCGATCTCATTCTGAACCCGGGTGGCTGGGGTGATTTCGACAGCCTTGCCGAAGAGAAATGGATCGACGCGCAACCGCCGTTCGAGGTCGCGCATTACCTCGAAGGCTTCGGCTACGCGGATGGCAAATTCCGCTTTAGCCCGGATTGGGAGAACGGTCCGTCCCCCAACAAGCCACCGAAGAATGTGCCGGTCATGGGGCCGTTTGCACAGCTTCCGAAGTTCCCGGATCAGGTGGATGTCATCGAAGTGGCCGATGCCGAGCATCCGTTCCGGCTGGCGACATCGCCCGCGCGCAACTTTCTGAACTCGACCTTTGCCGAGACGAAGACGTCCGTCCAGAAGGAAGGTCGTCCTGAGCTGATGATCTGCCCTGCCGATGCCGCACGTTTGAACGTAGCGGATGGCGATATCGTGCAGATCGGCAATGGACGCGGGCAGTTGCGCATTCATGCGAAGATTGTGGAGGGGGCAAAGACAGGTGTGCTGATTGCCGAGGGATTGTGGCCCAACAAGGCGCATCTGGACGGCGAAGGCATCAATGTGCTGACGGGTGGGGACGCAGTTGCGCCCTATGGCGGCGCAGCGTTTCATGACAACAAGGTTTGGCTTAAGACATTTTGACGGGAATACGGAATGCAGAAATTCGGCAATGCGACGATTGAAATTCTTAAAGACGAGACGCTTTCAAAAAACTGGTATCACCTTCGCAACATCACCTACAATTACACCGACGCCAAGGGCGCAACCAAGACGCTCAAGCGCGAAGCCTATGACCGCGGCAACGGCGCGACCATTCTGCTCTATGATCCGAAGATCGACAGCGTCATTCTGGTTCGCCAGTTCCGGGTTCCAACCTATGTGAATGGCTATCATGGGTGGCTGCTGGAAACGCCTGCAGGTTTGCTGGATGGCGACAACCCGGCAGACGCCATTGCCCGCGAGGTGATGGAAGAAACCGGCTACAAGCTGCGTGACACGCGCTTCCTGTTCAAGTCCTTCATGTCGCCGGGATCTGTCACGGAAATCCTGCATTTCTTCGTCGCGATCGTCGATGCGTCCGATCGGGTGGAGGAGGGCGGTGGCGCTGCCCATGAGGACGAGGACATCGAGGTCGTCGTGATCCCCCTGGCTGATGCAATGACAATGATCGAGGACGGGGATATCTGCGACGGCAAAACCATCATGCTGTTGCAATGGGCAGCGCTCAACCGTACGGCCCTGACGCAATCATAAAAGACTGATGGAGTTTGGCGTGGACGAAATGGCAACAGAGACATCATCGGCGAGGCCGGACGATGACAGGGTCAAGCTTGTCTCGAAGGAGACCGTCTGGAAACGTTTCGTCCACCTCCAGACACTGGCGTTCGATCAGCGCATGCCGGATGGCCGGGTAATCCGCATCGACCGTGAAGTGCATGACCACGGCAGCGCTGCCGCGATCCTGTTGTTCGATCCGGCGAAAAATGCCGTTGTTCTTGTCCGCCAGTTCCGTCCTGCCGCCTTCGTCAACGGCGATCCGAGTTTCATGCTCGAAGTGCCTGCAGGCCTAACCGATGACGACCAGCCGGACGACGCCATCCGCCGTGAGGCGATGGAAGAAACCGGCTATGCGGTGAAGGACGTTCAGTTTCTCTTCGAAACCTACGCCAGCCCCGGCACGCTGACCGAAAAGGTCGCGCTGTTTTATGCGCGGGTCGATCTGGAAGAAAAAGCCGGCCTCGGCGGTGGGCTCGCAACAGAAGGCGAGGACATCGAGGTCATTTTGATCGGGCTGGATCAGGCGTTCGAAATGATCGCAACCGGTGACATCACGGATGCGAAGACAATCATCTTGTTGCAATGGGCGATGCTGAACAAAAGTCTCTTAACTAACGGTTAGTTTGAGTTTGATCCGCGAAAATACCGCTATAGCCGGATTCAGGTGTTGCATTCGTCTGCTCAAAAACCAATTGGCAAACGTACATATTTGGTGTCAGGATAATTTCGAAAGGACCAAAATTATACATTTCCAATTGAATTTGGCCTTTAAAGCCAGCATGAATTATTGGTGCTGTTACGTGAATGCTTACACCAAGCCGCGCTAAAGAACTTTTTCCCTCCACCCTCGCTGCTAGCCGTGATGTGGATGGAATATTGACTTTTTCTTTCGTCCAAGCAAGTACAAAGGACTGTGGCAGCAGTGTAAAATTGTCTTTGTGTTCTTTCTGTAAATGTAGAAGATTTGAGTAGGAATAACCCTTTTTGCCAGGGGATATAGACATGCCAGCCGTTTGCTGCCATGTCTTAAATGTGTCAGATAATGTCAAGTCAATGCTTGAAGATGATACTGCGGTCTCCAGGTCTGGCAGAGGCTCAATTTTGACTTGGCCTTCTCTCAGAGCTATTTTAATTTCACGATCAACTAATATCACCTGGAGATTCCGTATAAGAGTTAAGCTGCAACCTTATTGCTTAAAGCGAGAGATTTTGCAACCCAGACTCTACTGCGGCCTGTTGAGGTTTCTCGCGGAAGCTCGAAGAGATATGCATCTTCTCTGTCGACGATTACAGAGCCGACATCGAGCGTCTCAGATTCTTGCAGCAGATCCCTATCAACGATTACTTCTTCTGTGCCGTCGAGAGTGGTTACGGCAATTATAGCTTCTGATGGACCAGGGCCGTTTGAAATATGTGTATAACGAACAAACATAGAACTCTCCTTCGTTCTGTTGGTGTTGATTTCGATTCTGTTGAAGATAATGCGTTATTCAACATGGTTTGTAATCTTCAAATTTGGTGCTTTATCTATCAATCAAAAGTTTATTGAAACCGGTTGTAAAACTGTGTTAATTTAACGAATAAACAGATGCGGTTAGGCACTTATCAGCGATTTTCCAGAACTTGGATTTAAATATTTTCCAACAGTCTTGCCACCCTCCATCCGCACTTTGCCCTCTGCAAGCAGCCTGAGGGCCAGAGGGTAGAGCTGGTGCTCTACGGTCAGAACGCGGGCGGCGAGTGTGTCAGCGGTATCATCCACCAGAACCGGCACCGCCGCCTGGCCGATAACCGGGCCTTCGTCCATGCCTTCGGTGACGAAATGCACCGTGCAGCCGGTGATTTTCATGCCGCTTTCGATAGCGCGTTCGTGGGTATGCAGGCCGGGAAAGAGGGGCAAGAGGGAGGGGTGGATGTTGATGATGCGACCGGCATAGGGCGCGATGAAATCGCCGGAGATGAGACGCATGTAACCGGCAAGACAGATGATGTCGGGCGCGATTTCACTCAGCGCAGCCAGAATGGACTGCTCGTGCTCAGCCTTGCTCGCATAGGTCTTGCGCTCGAAAACGAGTGTGGGAATGCCCAGTGTTTGAGCCTTCGCAAGGCCACCTGCGGTCGCCTTGTCGGAGATCACGCAGGCGATCTCCGCAGGGAAATCCTGTTCCTGACAAGCGTTTGCCAGCGCCATCATATTGGAGCCGCTGCCGGAGATGAAAACGACAACTTTGCTGCGGGGAGCGGCGGCGCTCATAGGCCGAGCGTGCCCTTGTAGATCGTGCCGTGTCCATCGTCCGCGCGAGCGACCATGCGGCCGAGCGCAAAGACGGTTTCGCCTTCCGCTGTCAGAGCGTCCGTTACCTGTTGTGCATTCTCCGCCGCAACGACAACGATCATGCCGACGCCGCAGTTGAACGTGCGCAGCATTTCGCTCTGTACAACGCCGCCGGTCTTGGCAAGCCATGAGAAGACGGCGGGAACTTTGATGGCATCCAGATCGATTTCAGCGGCCAGATGCTTTGGCAGGACGCGCGGAATGTTTTCCGGAAAACCACCGCCGGTGATGTGCGCCAGCGCCTTCAACGCGCCGGTTTCGCGAATGGCCTTCAAAAGCGGCTTCACGTAAATGCGGGTTGGCGTCAGCAAAGCTTCTCCCAGCTTCTTGCCGTCTGCAAATGGGGCAGGCGCATCCCAGCCAAGACCGGAAAGCTCGATGATCTTGCGCACCAGCGAGAAGCCATTGGAATGAACGCCCGATGAGGAAAGTCCAAGAATGACGTCGCCTTCGGCAATATCACCCTTTGGGAGAAGCTGGCCACGTTCGGCAGCGCCCACGGCAAATCCGGCGAGATCGTAATCGCCATCCGAATACATGCCGGGCATTTCAGCGGTTTCTCCGCCGATCAGCGCACAACCCGATTCGCGGCAACCAGCGGCGATGCCGGTGACGATGGCCGCACCCTGATCCGGGTTGAGCTTGCCGGTCGCGAAGTAGTCGAGGAAGAACAGCGGTTCTGCGCCCTGCACCACGAGATCGTTGACGCACATGGCAACGAGGTCGATGCCGACGGTGTCGTGGTAATCCGCGTCGATGGCAATCTTGAGCTTGGTGCCGACGCCATCATTGGCAGCGACGAGAACCGGGTCTGTGAAACCCGCGGCCTTCAAGTCGAACAGGCCACCGAAACCACCGATTTCACCATCCGCGCCAGGGCGGCGGGTGGAGCGCACGGCGGGCTTGATCTTCTCGACCATCAGGTTTCCGGCGTCGATATCCACGCCTGCATCGCTGTAGGTAAGACCGTTCTTGCCTTGCTCGCTCATGGCTGTCGTCTCCACTGGTTCCGTTTGGCGTCGCCATTCGCATGAGAAGGGTGACGATGCAAGTATGGGCGCGGCAAAACGCATGTTTTTCACGCCTTTTGGGTGTTTTAGCCGTATTGTCATGGGAAAGCTCCATCGTGACCCATTTGGCAAGAGGGCTCCACTTGACCAGTCCGGTCCACGCATCCTATCTCCTAACCCCGGCGTTAGGCGTATGGGCGCCCAAAGGAGCAGACGATGCAACCACATATCAGAGGCATGAATCTGAGACGCCAGATCTTTTTCTGGCTCGGTGCGCTGGTCATCTTCATCCTGTTCCTGATGGTCTTCAGCTCCATTCTCCTGCCCTTCGTGGCGGGCATGGCGCTGGCATATTTTCTCGATCCTGTCGCGGATTGGCTGGAGCGTCGGGGCTTGAGCCGCATGATGGCGAGCATCATGATCCTTGTGTCTTTCGTGCTGCTGTTTGCGCTGTCGCTCATCATCATCATTCCGCTGGTGGCAGCCCAGGCATCCGAATTCATCACCCGCATTCCGCAATACATCTCCTCCCTCCAGCAACTCATCGCCGGCGCCGATACCAATCTTCTGCCCGGCTGGGTCAGCGCGCAGATCGACACCGTCAAGGAGAATTTCTCCAAGGTCCTGGCCGAAGGCGCAGGCTTCATCGGCACGCTGCTCACGCAGATCTGGAACTCCGGCAAATCCCTGGTGGATGTCATCTCGCTTTTGGTGGTGACGCCCGTTGTCGCTTTCTACCTTTTGCTGGACTGGGACCGGATGATCGAAAAGGTCGATAGCTGGATCCCGCGTGATCACGTCGCCACCGTACGCCAGATCGCGCGCGACATGGACAGCACCATTGCGGGCTTCATTCGCGGCCAGGGCTCTCTCTGCCTCATCCTCGGTGTTTACTACGCGGTCGGCCTGTCGCTTGTGGGCTTGAATTTTGGCCTGTTGATCGGCCTCTTCGCGGGTGCGATCAGCTTCATTCCCTATGTCGGCTCCATGGTCGGCCTCGTGCTGGCCGTAGGGGTCGCGCTGGTTCAGTTCTGGCCTGACTATATCGATGTCATCCTGGTTCTGGCTGTCTTTTTCTCCGGCCAGTTCATCGAAGGCAACATTCTCCAGCCCAAGCTCGTTGGCAGTAGCGTCGGTCTTCACCCGGTCTGGCTCATGTTTGCCCTTTTTGCCTTCGGTGCATTGTTTGGTTTCGTGGGTCTGCTGGTCGCGGTACCGGCAGCCGCAGCCGTCGGCGTGCTGGTTCGCTTCGTGCTGTCGCGCTATCTCGAAAGCGATCTTTACCATGGTCGTGCTGCCAATCTGCCATGGGATGGCGAGGATACGCAGACGCAGGCATTGCCGCCCAAAAAGATCGATTCTCAGAGCTGAAAGATGACCGATAACAACAAACCCGGTGGCAGCAGGTCGAGGGGCGAGCAGCTCCCGCTTGCTTTCTCCCATCAGACGGCGACAGGTCGTGACGACCTTCTGGTGGCCGCACCGCTGGATGCGGCCGTCAGCATTGTCGATGAGTGGCCGCGCTGGCCTTCGCCTGTGGTCATTCTCGTGGGACCGCAAGGTTCCGGCAAATCCCATCTCGCCAGCATATGGAAAACCACCAGCAATGCGGTGGATATCAAGCCTGTGCAGGGCTCGGACGCCGCGCGTGCTGCTGAACAAAACCCGGTTCTGTTTGAAGATGCCGATCAAAACGGCTTTGATGACACGGAACTGTTCCACGTCATCAACAGCGTTCGGGAAAATGGCACTTCGCTGCTGATAACCTCGCGTGAGTGGCCCGCTGCATGGCCGGTAATATTGCCGGATTTGCGGTCGCGCCTCAAGGCGGCAACGGTGGTGGAAATTGGCGAGCCGGACGAGGATTTGCTGGCGCAAGTGCTGATGAAGCTGTTTGCCGACCGTCAGCTTTATATGGATGACAAACTTGTCAGCTATATCGTGGCGCGCATGGAACGCTCTCTCAATGCGGCGCAGACGATCGTCGAAAGACTGGACCGTCTGGCCCTGTCGAGAGGCACACGTATCAGCCGCGCCATGGCGGCAGAGGTGCTGACGGAGCTTGGAGGCGACCCCGACGAGGATTGACTGTCACAGTTCCGTCGTCAAACTGTTATACGGGCAATGGGGTATTGGACGGAAAGTGCGGAGCGATTTCAAGTCGCTGGGATATTTGAAACAAGCAACCGGAGCGGCAAGGCCCTGTGGGTTCCTGCGGGTCTGGAGATAAAGGGCGGGAAATTTGATGGATTCGGTGGTGCAGGACAATCTCGACGAAAACGGTAAATCCATACCGGAGGAGAAGAGCCTGTGGGATAGCCCGGAGCGCTTCATCAACCGGGAGTTTTCGTGGCTGCAATTCAACCGCCGCGTTCTCGAGGAGACGCTGAACACTGACCATCCCTTGCTGGAGCGCCTGCGCTTTCTCTCGATATCCGCCGCCAACCTCGACGAATTCTTCATGGTCCGTGTGGCCGGTCTCGAAGGCCAGGTTCGTCAGAATGTGACCGTGCGTACACCGGATGGAAAGACGCCTGCCGAACAGCTCGAAGACATCCTCAAGGAAATCGATAATCTCCAGATGGAGCAGCAGGCTTCGCTTGCTGTGCTTCAGCAATATCTTGCCAAGGAAGACATCTATATCGTTCGCCCAGCATCGCTGTCCGATGAGGACCGCGTCTGGCTGGAGAACGAATTCGAGGAACTGATCTTCCCGGTTCTGACGCCGCTCTCCATCGATCCGGCGCACCCGTTCCCGTTCATTCCGAACCTTGGCTTTTCAATGGGCTTGCAGCTGGATAGCGTCAACGGCCGCGAGCCGATGACGGCGCTTCTGCGCTTGCCGCCCGCGCTCGACCGGTTCATTCGCTTGCCGGACGACAAGACGACAGTCCGCTTTATCACGCTGGAGGATGTCGTCGGCCTGTTCATCCACCGGCTCTATCCCGGTTACACGGTGCGTGGACTCGGCACGTTCCGCATTATCAGAGATAGCGATATCGAGCTTGAAGAAGAAGCCGAGGATCTGGTGCGCTACTTCGAAAGCGCCCTGAAGCGCCGCCGTCGCGGCTCGGTGATCCGCATAGAGACCGACAGCGAAATGCCCGCATCCCTGCGCCAGTTCGTGGTGCATGAGCTCAACGTGCCCGATAACCGCGTCGCGGTTCTTCCCGGGCTTCTGGCGCTCAACACCATTTCCGAATTGGTTAAGGCGCCACGCGACGATCTGAAATTCGAACCCTACAACGCCCGCTTCCCGGAGCGTGTGCGTGAGCATGCGGGCGATTGCCTGGCCGCGATCCGCGAAAAGGACATGGTGGTTCACCACCCCTATGAGAGCTTCGATGTGGTGGTGCAGTTCCTGTTGCAGGCCGCGCGGGACCCCAATGTTCTCGCCATCAAGCAGACCTTGTATCGCACGTCCAATGACAGCCCGATCGTTCGCGCGCTGATCGACGCGGCCGATGCCGGAAAGTCGGTGACGGCGCTGGTGGAGTTGAAGGCGCGGTTCGACGAAGAGGCGAATATTCGCTGGGCCCGTGACCTTGAGCGCGCAGGCGTCCAGGTCGTGTTCGGCTTCATCGAACTGAAGACCCACTCCAAGATGTCGATGGTCGTGCGCCGGGAAGATGGCAAGCTGCGCACCTATTGCCACCTGGGAACGGGCAATTACCACCCGGTGACGGCAAAGATCTACACCGATCTGTCCTTCTTCACCTGCAATCCGAAGATTGCCCACGACATGGCAAACATCTTCAACTTCATCACCGGTTACGGCGAGCCGGAAGAGGGGATGAAGCTGGCGGTTTCGCCCTATACGATGCGGTCGCGCATTCTCAAGCATATCAACGATGAAGCGGAGCATGCCCGAAACGGTGCTCAAGCGGCGATCTGGATGAAGATGAATTCGCTTGTTGACCCCGAGATTATCGATGCGCTGTATCATGCGAGCGCGGCCGGTGTGGAGATCGATCTGGTTATCCGCGGCATTTGCTGCCTGCGGCCACAGGTGCCGGGTCTTTCCGACAACATCCGCGTCAAGTCCATTGTGGGCCGCTTCCTGGAACACAGCCGCATCTTCTGCTTCGGCAATGGTTACGGCCTGCCGTCCGACAAGGCGCTGGTCTACATCGGTTCCGCCGATATGATGCCGCGAAACCTGGATCGACGTGTGGAAACCATGGTGCCTTTGGTCAACCCAACGGTGCATGAGCAGGTTCTTTCGCAAATCATGCTGGGCAATCTCATTGACAACCAGCAGAGCTACGAGATACTGCCGGACGGAACGTCGAGGCGCATCGAGGTGCGCAAAGGCGAGGAACCGTTCAACGCGCAGCACTACTTCATGACCAACCCAAGCCTTTCGGGACGCGGTGAAGCCTTGAAGTCCAGTGCGCCCAAATTGATAGCCGGGCTGATATCATCCCGCAAGAAACAGGCTGAATGACACGATCAGAAGCACAGGGGCGGCTTGCTGGCTTAGCCCCCGTTTCCGTCATAGATATCGGCTCGAACTCCGTTCGTCTCGTTGTATATGAAGGTCTTTCGCGCGCCCCTGCGGTGCTTTTCAATGAAAAAGTCCTGTGCGGGCTTGGTAAGGGCTTGGCTCTGACCGGTCGAATGGATGAGGAAGGCGTCACGCGTGCGCTTGCCGCCTTACGTCGTTTCCACGCATTGTCGCAGCAGGCGCAGGCGCAAAAGCTTTATGTGCTGGCGACCGCTGCTGCGCGGGAGGCGAGCAACGGCCCCGATTTCATCCGCGATGCGGAAGCCATTCTCGGGTGCGAGATCGAGGTTCTCTCCGGTGAGAAGGAAGCGCTCTATTCCGCTTACGGCGTCATCAGCGGCTTCCACGATGCCGATGGCATTGCCGGTGACCTAGGCGGTGGCTCGCTGGAACTGATCGACATCAAGGGCAAAACCTGCGGCGAGGGGATTACCTTGCCATTGGGTGGCCTGCGACTGTCCGAACATTCCGGTGGCTCCATCGAGAAGGCCACCACCTTTACGAAAAAACAGGTCAAAACCGCAAAGCTGCTGGCCAAGGGCGAAGGGCGGACGTTTTACGCCGTTGGCGGCACATGGCGAAACATCGCCAAA
Source organism: Rhizobium skierniewicense (assembly GCF_014196515.1). Taxonomy (GTDB): domain Bacteria; phylum Pseudomonadota; class Alphaproteobacteria; order Rhizobiales; family Rhizobiaceae; genus Agrobacterium; species Agrobacterium skierniewicense. The sequence continues at coordinate 116,364 of NZ_JACIDV010000014.1, forward strand.
CTGCACATGGAAATCACCGGTTATTCGCTGCACATGATGCAGGGCTACGAGATGCCGCTGGCCGATATGCTGAGTTTCCTCGATGAAGTGATCGCTTCCAAGGACAGCAAGGACCCGGCATGGCAGGCGGTTTCCAAGAACCGTCGTACGCTTCTGCCTTTCGGCGCCGTTGCCATGCGCGAAGTGCTTGAGGTGATGAAGCCCTCCAAGATCGCATTTTCGGCGCAAGGTGTTCGCGAAGGCTATCTTTATTCGCTGTTGCCGGAGGTCGAGCAGAAGGCCGATCCGTTGCTGGTGGTGGCCGACGAACTGGCCATTCTTCGCGCCCGTTCACCCGAACATGCGCGCGAGCTTGCCGATTGGAGCGGGCGCACCGTGCCTGTGTTCGGCATTACCGAAACAGAAGACGAGGCGCGCTATCGCCAGGCAGCCTGCCTGCTGGCCGATATCAGCTGGCGCGCGCACCCGGATTATCGCGGATTGCAGGCGCTCAACATCATCGCGCACTCGTCCTTCATCGCCATCACGCATCCCGGGCGCGCCTATATCGCGCTGGCAAATTACTACCGCTTTGAAGGATTGAACGATAACGGCACGACCCAGCATCTGACGTCCATCGCAGGGGACAGAATGCAGGAACTGGCCAAGCTGCTCGGCGGTCTGCTGCGTGTGGTTTATCTGTTTTCGGCATCCATGCCCGGCGTCGTCGATCACCTGAAGTTCCGTCGTTCGGAACGCAAAGACGTCGATCTCGAATTCGTCGTGCCGCATGAGTATCACGACTTTGCCGGTGAACGCCTCGAAGGTCGTTTGCAGCAGCTTTCGAAGCTGACGGGCAAGAAGCTGGCCTTCGTGTTCGAGTGAGCGATAAGGAGCGCCTTCGACATCGGTCGAAGGCGCTACCAAATCCCAATTATTTGGCGTCCAGCAAGTCTTTCACCTCAAGCACAACGAACTCGTTATCATCGGCCTTGTCCAACGCCCGACCGGCCGAAAAGGGAAGGTTGTTGTCGTTGCCGACGATGATGTGCGTCGCATCGACGCGATCGACGTTTTCGATGGTGACGAAAGGCATGGTGTAGATGCCGTTTTCACTGCCCTGGAGGGCCTTCTTGTCGGGATCGGCAATCTTCATCAGGTCTATGTAGCCGATCTTGCGCGCTGCCTTGCCAACATTCGCATCGTTGAATTCGATCTTGTAGATGCGCTTCAATTTGGCAGGAACCGCAAAGCAATCGGCCTCGGGCTTCTTGGCGTCCGCACAGGCCTTGTCGCTGGTGCCCGCGCCATTGTCGCGCTCTATCAACAGCGCCGTCGCGTCATCCAGCATGTTGAAGTCGCCAATCGCTTCGCCACCGTCTGCCAGCGGATATAGCCAGGTGCGGCCCGTCCAGCTTTTGGACGCGACATCGAGCTCGATGATGCGAAGCCCGGTTGCGCCATCTTCGGTCTTTTCGACCTGACCTTCAGCGTTATAGAGCGGACCTTCGAGAAGGCCGTAAATCCTGGTGCCGTCCCTGGACATCGCCATGCCTTCGAAACCACCCGAGCGCTTCAGGTTGAAGGCTGGGAGTTTCTGCGTTGGATTGGCAGGCAGCGACAGGGTTGGATGATCGGGCGATTTGACGTCGACATCGCCAGCCTTCGTTGCGATCACATCCGTCAACCTGCCGTCGCGGGTGAATTTCAGGATGTAAGGGCCGAATTCTTCACCGACCCAGAATCCATCCTCTGTTGGCTGGATGGATTCCACGTCGAAATCCGCGCCGGTGAGATAGCGCTTGTCGGAGCCTTCCATGACGATCGGAAACGGTGCCCTCTTGTCCGGATCGGAGAGGAACACCGTTTCGAGTGCGTTGACCTTGCCGACGTCCCAGTCAAGCTTCAGATGATGCAGCATCAGCATGGAATCGCTGGAGTTCGCCTTGGAGCCGAAGCCGTTGTCCGACAGGCTCCAGAACGTGCCGTCGCTCATCGTCTTGATGCCGGAAAAGCCCTGCATGGCCTGACCGTCGAACGGCATCGACAGTCCGGTGGTGCGAACGCCATCCTTGCCGGGAACCGTTCCCAGGCCTTCCGCGCGCTTCCGGTCCGGCGTCGTGAATTTTGCGGACGTCTTCAGATGCTGGGGCGCGTCCGATGGCGCCGGGATGATCGTGTTTGCGGGCAACACGGCGTGCGACACGAGCTTTGCTGGAAACTCCTTTTCCGCTGCAAAGGCGGAGATGGTGCCGAGTGCCAGAATGGCAACCGAGGCGAGGAGGGTCTTTGTCATGGAATTACCTTTGGGTTTGCATCTGCAATGCACGGACCGTTAGGCAAGCTTCATGACAGCTGGTTGATGCGTTGTTGAAGATTTGATGACGCTGATGGAAAATATGAGCGTTAGCTCATAACCGCGTGACGGCTAAGGGCACAGACGCCCAATGTCTGCCCACGCCCCTTCACGGCATGCTCGCCCAGATACTCGCTTTTCACGCCCTTCGGCAAAAGCAGCTGATGCGCAAGATCTGACGATATGAGGACGGGATGCCCCAGCATCTTGCTCAGCGACTCAAGCCGCGCCGTCGTGTTCACCGTATCGCCGAAATAGGTAATCTTGTGGTGATCGACACCGATTTCAGCGGTGATGACAGGCCCGCCATGAATGGCAAAGCGCAGTTTCGGGACCGCCCCAAACCGCAACAGCCAATCGGCGCGACCGTCTTCTATGGTTTTCAGAATATCGAAAACGCAGTTGATGCAGGCGGCACGCCGGATTGCCATGTGGTACGGCCAGGTGATGATGGCGGCATCGCCGATATAGTCATCGATGACACCGCCGTGCCGCCTCACCGGGCCAGCGTAAGCCGAGAACAATTCGCCGAGATACTCCTGCGCGCGCAAATCGCCGTGCATTTCGGCAAAGGACGTCGATCCCACGAGATCAACGAACAGGAAAACACGTTCTTCGCTGACCGGACGGCGATACCGCCCAAGAATGAGGTCGATGAAAATGTCCCGACCCAGGAGTTCACGAACACGCATGACGAAAACGATGATGGCGCAGACGCACAGAATGAACAAAAGCGACTGCATTTCCGCATGGACGGCTTTTTGCCATGTCACCGGCAAAACGCCGGTCGCCCACAAAATCGTGCCGCCGAAACCGAAGCCGCAGAACACCAGCACGGCATAGGCCGAAAACGCAGAGAGAATGTAAGCGGGTGTTGGCAACATGCTGATTCTGCGCGACAGGCCCGGCATGATATAGCCGCGCTCGAAGGCCAGAATGGGCGCGCAGGAGAACAATGCGTAGGTCGCGCCGATCAGGGCACCACCGCCATATTCCAGGAATGCATAGGCAACACCGCTTCCAGCCACCGCCAGAAACAGCATCACATAGTCCAGCATCGCTAGAAGTTTTCTCATGACGGCTCTTTGTTTGGACGTTACGGCTGGCCTGCGACTGTGCCGGACCGGACATCCCATTCCCGACGGTTGCGACCATATTGTGGAAACTAAAGGTCAAAAAGTGATGTTTTGGTAAGGTAGCGTGTATGGGTGAAAGCTGTGACCGAGTTACATCGGTTACACGTCGCGATCAGCAATGAAGATCAATATTGATGTTGTGGTGGTTCGGTCAGCAGCTACGGCGCATCATCCCTGTTGCGGCAATTCCAGTGCTTCGACCTTCTTGCCTGCGAAGCGAAGCGCCACTTCGCCGCGAATCAGTTTCAGCGCCGGTTCGCCGAACAAATCGCGGCGCCAGCCAGAAAGAGCCGGTACCGACGCCTCTTCACCTTCCGATGCGATCTTGTCGAGGTCTTCGCTGTTGGCGATGACTTTGGCAGCAACGCCGTGCTTGTCGGCCGTCAGCTTCAGCAGAACCTTGAGAAGTTCAACAGCGGCACCTGAACCTTCCGGTGAATGGCTTTGGCGAGGCGGGTGTGGCATGTCGCCTTTCGGCAAAGCAAGCGCTGCATTGACCGTATCGATGATGGCTGTACCGGAGGATGAACGTTCCCAACCCTTCGGAATGGTACGAAGGCGCGAGAGTGCCTCCGTGTCCTTCGGCTGTTGCTGGGCGATTTCGAAGATGGCATCGTCTTTCAACACGCGCGAGCGCGGCACGTTGCGCGACCGCGCCTCACGCTCACGCCAAGCGGCGATGAATTTTAAGATTGCGAGTTCCGTCGGCTTGCGAAGACGCGATTTCAACCGCAGCCAGGCATCGTCGGGATGCATGTCGTAGGTTTCCACCGATTCGAGGACGTCCATTTCTTCCTTCAGCCAGGAGGAACGGCCTTCACGATCCAGCTGTGCTTGCAGCGCCAGATAGACGTCACGCAGGTGGGTGACATCGGCCAGTGCGTAATCCAGCTGCTTTTCCGTCAGCGGACGGCGGCTCCAGTCGGTGAAGCGCGACGACTTGTCGATCTGCACGTTCTTGATCCGCTGGACAAGCTGATCATAGGAAATGGAATCACCGAAGCCGCACACCATCGCCGCAACCTGCGTATCGAAGATCGGGTGGGGAATGAGACCGCCGAGATGATGGATGATTTCGATGTCCTGGCGGGCGGCATGGAAAACCTTGATGACACTGGTATCGGCCATCAGTTCGAACAGCGGCGTCAGATCGAGATCTTTCACGAGAGGGTCGACCAGCACCTCGAGCGTCGGGCTGGCCATTTGAACGAGACAAAGCTGAGGCCAGAAAGTCGTTTCGCGGAGAAATTCCGTATCGATGGTGATGAAATCGGATTTCGCCAGTTCCTTGCAGGCTTCGGCGAGTGCTGCTGTCGTCTCAATCATTATCTTTTTGCCGCTCATGGAAAGTATCAAACTTACTTTCCCTTTGAAGCGCCCGTGTCAATACAGGCGCGGCTCTTCTTGTCTCTCTGTCACATCTTTATGGGGGTAGAGGACAGCTATCCGTCTTTTTTGTCCCGTTCCGATGCAGATGGCGCGGCAAGTCTGGTGAAATAGGCCGAGGTGCGCAAAAGCGAGCGGAAGCGCCAGGTGCGCTCCTCCACCGGCACTGCGGCCCGCACGGTCAGGCGGTAAAGGGTGTAGATCATGAAAACGACCTGGATGGCTGCCGTATAGGCAAACAGCGCTTTGGGGCCGAAAAGATCGATGAGAAGCGAAGCGAGAAGAGGGCCGACCGTTGCCCCCATAGACCAGAAGAACAAAAGCCCGGCCGACATCATGGCGTGCTCGCCCTCCTTGGCATGATCATTGCCATGCGCCGAGCTGAGCGAGTAAAGCGGCAGCGCGAAGGCGCCGAAGACAAAGACGCCCATGACGTTTCGAAACTCGTCGGTTCCGGCGAAGAACGACAGAAACAGGCCTGTCACGACCGAGCAGGCGGTGGTCGCGACGATGACGATGCGTCGGTCGTACCGGTCTGAATAGGCCCCCAGCGGATATTGCAGCACGACACCGCCGATGATGCCCGCACTCATGAAGGTTGCAATCGACGTCACTGACATCCCGATCTGCTCGGCATAGATGGGGCCAATGTTGCGAAACGCCGACATGCTCAGACCGACGGCGATACAGCCGACGACCGCCAGCGGCGAAATGCGCCACACCGCGAAGAGATCGAACGGCACCTGTTTGGGAGGGGCCGGGTTCGATTTGTCGGCAAGGGAGATGGGGACCAGCGAGAGCGTCAGGGCCATGGCGATCAACGAGAAGATCGCAGGTCCCTCGATCCCCACGGCGGGAATGACGTATTGCGCCAGCGTGACGGAGCCCAAATCGACGAAGCGGTAGATCGACAGCGTTTTCGCGCGGTTGGAATTCGTCACCTGCGCATTGATCCAGCTTTCGATGGTGGCGAACAGACACGCCACCGCAATGCCGATGATGAAGCGCATAGCAAACCAGAAAACCGGATCGGTAATCAGGATCATCGTGATGGAGGCTGCAGACGCGACGGCGGCCATGGTGGAAAAGGCCCTGATGTGGCCGATCTTTCGCAACAGGCGGGTCACGTTGACACAGCCTACCGCAAAGCCCAGGCTATAACCGGCGCTGATGAGGCCGATGGTGCTGGCCGAAAAACCTGCCGATGATCCACGCAATGCGATGAACGTGCCTTGCAAGCCATTTCCGCCGATCAAAATACCCGCCGTCAGCAGAAGGGGAATGAGGGGTCGTATCTGGCTCATGCGGCATACATCGCGTATCTTGAGGGCTTTGGAAGCTGAGACTATCGATAAACGATTCTCGCTGAACGAATACGCTTAAACGCGGCGCTATTCGGGACAATATTGCGCTTTGCCTTGACAAATCGGGTCTGTCATGCGCTTTTCCGCCCGATTTAGAATACGCGATCCATGTGCGTGATCGCCGCTATGTTTCAGGATAACAAAATGCATCGTTACCGCAGCCACACCTGTGCCGCTCTCCGCAAGTCGCATGTCGGCGAAACCGTTCGCCTTTCCGGCTGGGTTCACCGTGTACGAGATCATGGCGGCGTTCTCTTCATCGACCTTCGCGACCACTACGGCATCACGCAGGTGGTGGCAGACCCGGACAGCCCGGCTTTCAAGTCTGCGGAAGTTGTCCGTGGCGAATGGGTCATCCGTATCGACGGTCTCGTCAAGGCGCGTTCGGAAGACACGGTCAACAAGACCATGGAGACGGGCGAGATCGAGCTTTACGCGCAGGAAATCGAAGTGCTGGCCGCGTCCAAGGAACTGCCGCTGCCGGTCTTTGGCGAGCCTGACTATCCTGAAGACGTGCGCCTGAAGTACCGCTTCCTCGACCTGCGCCGCGATACGCTGCACAAGAACATCGTCAAGCGCACGCAGATCATCTCCGATATGCGCCGCCGCATGGGCGATATCGGTTTTGCCGAATATTCCACGCCGATCCTGACGGCCTCGTCGCCGGAAGGCGCACGCGACTTCCTCGTGCCGAGCCGCATCCACGAAGGCAAGTTCTTCGCGCTGCCGCAGGCGCCGCAGCAGTACAAGCAGCTTCTGATGGTGGCTGGTTTCGACCGTTACTTCCAGATCGCACCGTGCTTCCGCGATGAAGACCCGCGCGCAGACCGTCTGCCGGGCGAATTCTACCAGCTCGACCTCGAAATGAGCTTCGTGACGCAGGAAGACGTCTGGGACACGATGGAGCCGGTCATTCGCGGCGTGTTCGAGCAGTTTGCCGAAGGCAAGCCCGTGACGCAGACCTTCCGCCGCATCGCCTATGACGACGCGCTCCGTACATACGGTTCCGACAAGCCTGACCTGCGCAACCCGATCGAAATGCAGGCTGTGACAGACCATTTCGCCGACTCCGGCTTCAAGGTCTTCGCAAACATGATCGCCTCCAACCCCAAGGTTGAAGTCTGGGCAATTCCAGCCAAGACCGGTGGCTCCAGAGCGTTCTGCGACCGCATGAATGCCTGGGCGCAGGGGCAGGGCCAGCCTGGTCTTGGCTACATCTTCTGGAAGGAAGAAGACGGCAAGGTTGTCGGCTCCGGTCCACTCGCCAAGAACATCGGCGAAGAACGCACCGAAGCGCTTCGCCAACAACTCGGCCTTAGTGCCGGTGATGCCTGCTTCTTCGTGGCTGGTGACCCTGCCAAGTTCTACAAATTCGCAGGCGAAGCCCGCACCCGCGCTGGTGAGGAGCTGAACCTCGTTGACCGCGACCGTTTCGAGCTGTGCTGGATCGTTGACTTCCCGTTCTTCGAATATAACGAAGAAGAAAAGAAGATCGACTTCGCCCACAACCCGTTCTCCATGCCGCAGGGCGGAATGGATGCGCTTGAGAATCAGGACCCGCTGACGATCAAGGCCTACCAGTACGACATGGTCTGCAACGGCTACGAAATCGCTTCCGGCTCCATTCGTAACCAGTCGCCTGAACTGATGGTCAAGGCCTTCGAGAAGGTGGGCTTGAGCCAGCAGGACGTGGAAGATCGCTTCGGTGGCCTCTACCGCGCCTTCCAGTACGGCGCACCTCCGCATGGGGGCATGGCGGCCGGTGTGGACCGCGTCGTCATGTTGCTGACCGGCACGAAGAACCTGCGTGAAATCACGCTGTTCCCGATGAACCAGCAGGCGCAGGATCTTCTGATGAACGCACCAGCGCCAGCATCGCCAACGCAACTTCGCGAACTGGCTCTGCGCGTCGTGCCGACGCCGAAAAAGGATTAAGCGAAAGTCTGTAAGGGTTGCTTGATCGTACCCTTGCTATCGTGATCAACGTCTTGGCGGTGGCTTCAGCTACCGCCTTTTCTTTTTGCGGCCGGTCTGTTCCTTTTTTCCAAAACTCGAAAAGCGCTGGTTCACCTGATTTTTCAGCCACGATGACGGATCCCTTCCACGGATGACCCGGCTCTTCCAACAGGCATCTGATCTCTTATCCGTCTTCAAGACCTTGCAGTGCGGGCGATCTGCCCTTATAGAAGGCGTACTCACCACGGACCCGGTGTAACCCCGGGTGGCTCTTCTGGCCGCCGATCCGCCAGACAACGCAAAGCATCGTTTCGTCTTTTCGTTTACCCGAGCATGGCTCTGGGGCGGTGTGTATCAGTTTGCGAAAAATCTCAAATGAACACATTTCAAACTTACAAGCGTGAGTGGTTTTCGAACATTCGCGCGGACATTCTGTCCGGCATCGTCGTGGCTCTCGCGCTGATACCTGAAGCGATCGGCTTTTCCGTGATTGCGGGCGTCGATCCGAAAGTGGGGCTGTTTGGCTCCTTTGCCATCGCCTGTGTCTCTGCCTTCACCGGCGGCAGGCCAGGTATGATTTCGGCGGCAACCGCCGCCACGGCCGTGTTGATGGTGACGCTCGTCAAAGAGCACGGCCTGCAATATCTCTTCGCGGCCACCCTGTTGATGGGCCTGCTGCAAATCCTGGCGGGTCTCATCAAACTCGGTCGGGTCATGCGGTTCGTTTCCCGCTCCGTCATGACCGGGTTCGTCAACGCGCTCGCCATTCTCATCTTCATGGCGCAGTTGCCCGAGCTTATCGGCGTGCCTGTCAGCACCTATGTGATGATTGCGGGCGGTCTTGCCATCATCTACCTGTTTCCGCGGGTGACACGGGCGATCCCGTCTCCTCTGGTGGCCATTGCCGTGCTGACGCTCGTGTCGTTCTATTCCGGCATGGATCTGCGCACCGTTGGCGATCTTGGCGAGCTGCCATCGTCATTTCCGCTTTTTGCCCTGCCGCAGATACCGCTGACATGGGAAACCTTGCAGATCATCTTCCCTTATTCTGCAGCGCTTGCCGCTGTCGGCCTGCTGGAATCGCTGCTGACAGCCCAGATTGTCGATGACATGACGGACACGCCCAGCAACAAGAGCCAGGAGTGCATAGGCCAGGGTGCAGGCAACATCGCCGCTGCGTTTATCGGCGGCATGGGTGGCTGCGCGATGATCGGTCAATCCGTCATCAACGTATCCTCCGGCGGGCGAGGGCGGTTGTCGACCTTCGTGGCCGGCGCCTTCCTCTTGTTCCTCATCCTCGTTCTGGACGATATCGTGCGTATCATTCCCATGGCTGCACTCGTGGCGATCATGATCATGGTGTCCATCGGTACGTTTTCCTGGCGGTCCATTCTCGACCTGCGCCACAACCCGCCATCATCCAGCATCGTCATGCTGGTGACCGTCGGTACGGTGCTTGCAACGCATGATCTGGCGCAGGGCGTTCTGGCGGGTGTGTTGCTGTCGGGCGTTTTCTTTGCTGGCAAGGTCGCAAAACTGTTCCATGTTCGCACCGAAACAGGTGTGGATGACAACGAGCGTATCTACCGTGTCGATGGTCAGATCTTCTTTGCCTCGACGGAAAGCTTCGTCGCGGCCTTCGATTTTGCCGAGCCGGTGGAGCGTGTCGTCATCGACGTGACGCAGGCGCATCTGTGGGACATCTCCGCCGTTGGCGCACTCGACAAGGTCGTGTTGAAATTCCGCAAGGCGGGCAAACAGGTCGAGGTCATCGGTGCCAATGACGCAAGCGCCCACATGATCGACCGCTTCGCTCTGCACGACAAGCCGGATGCGGCTCCCCAAGCGCTGCATTAAAAGCTGATTTCGCTGAAAAAAAGAAAGCCCCGGAGTGATCCGGGGCTTTCCAGACTGCTGACAAACCCCTGGTCACATCGGGGGGGTTATGATTCATTGGGACATGTTGAAGAAACCTGCTCCCGAACAGACGGCTCTCGAGA